>JANWXO010000343.1 GCA_025057295.1 Candidatus Binatia bacterium
ATTCTGGACGGATGTCGATCACAACAAGGAACACGCCAAAACCAAGCTGAAGATGCCGGTGCTGGCGCTGGGCGGGAAATACAGCTTTGGCAAACGCACGCTCGCCTCGATGCAGGCGCTGGCCGAAGACGTCCGCGGCGGGGAAGTCGACCAGTGCGGTCATTGGATCGCCGAGGAACAGCCGGAATACCTCGTTGCCCAGCTTCTCGCCTTCTTCGGGGAAGAGTCAACGATAGACGTCGCGCCGCACGACTAAAATCTCAAATTTGCCGCGCGGCCCGATATACCACGAGGCGAACCAGCTGGTGAGACTGACGATGAAGGAGCCGAACAACGCCGCCCAAAAGCCGCTGAGCAGGAAGCCATCGAGCAGCGCAGCGACCAACATCAGCATCAGAGCGTTGATCACAAACAGGAAGACGCCCAAGGTCAGCACAGTGATCGGCAGGGTCAAAAAGATCACCAAGGGACGGACCACCGCATTGACGATCCCCAGGAGAAAAGCGGCCAGCAGCAAGGTCCCGCTGCCGGTGAAGGAAAGGCCCGGGATGAGCGCCGACGCGATCCATAAACCCACGGCATTGATGAGAGTACGGAGAAGAAATCCAGGCATCGTGCGTATCCTTTGCGGGAATCTTTCTGCCTCAGCATGGTCGCATGATGACGTATGCCCACTTGCCGGTCAATTCACAAACCACCCGAAGACCGGCCCTCTTCATCGCCGTTTCGCGTGCGGTGCAGACACGTAGGAAGACTCTCCCTGCTGGATGGGGCTCGTGTCTAGACCTGCTTGTGCTCTTCTCCTTTTGCTGCTGCGCGGTGGAGATCGACCATGTCCTCTGATTTTGGCCGTGGCTTCAAGTTTGGCATGGGCTGTGCGCTTGGTGGGGCCTTCATCTTGACCCTCTTCTTGCTCGGCCTGTCGATGTGTGCAGGGGAACTGCAACGTCGGTTGCTGGAGGAGTTCAAGGAACAGATGCGGGACATGGTGCCCTTCCCTCCGAAACGAGAGCGCGCCGAGATCGTGTACCAGCACGGGCCGGTGGGTTTGCCTTTTTCTGCCGATTCGTCTAGTGAGTTCCTCCACTAAGCGGAGTAACGAGGGCGATGTCTCTCCGTTGCTTTTCCACAGGGAGCGAACGTGATGCAGTACTTCTGCGGGGTGGATACCGGTGGGACCTTTACCGATTGTGTCGTGGTGGACGAGCGAGGACAGATCACTCTTGCCAAGAGTCCCTCAACACCGCACGACTTTGCTGAAGGGTTTTTCCATGCGCTGGCAGCAGCAGCAGAAAAACTGGGGCTGACCTTGAGCCAACTCATGCAACAGACGCGCCTTCTTCTGCACGGCACCACGGTCGGCACCAACGCTATCGTTCAGTTGCGCGGGGCAAAGACCGGTCTCATTACCACTCGTGGGCACGGCGACGCTCTGCTGATCATGCGGTCGGTTGGACGCTCGGCTGGGTTGCCGATCGAAAAACTGCTCCACGTTTCACGCCACCAAAAACCCACTCCCATTATTCCTCGTTCTCTCATCCGCGAGGTCAGCGAGCGCATCGACTGGCGCGGTGAGGTGTTCCTGCCGCTCAATATCGACGAGGCACGCGCGGCGATCCAGTACTTGCTGGATCAGCAGGTCGAGGCGATCGCCATCTCTTTTTTATGGGGATTCGTCAATCCGCTCCACGAGCTGACGGTCAAACGGATGGTACACGAAATGTCCCCCGCGACGTTTGTGACCTGCGCCCACGAGCTCATCGCCAAACCTGGGGAGTACGAACGCACCGCTGCCACTGCAATCAACTGCTTTATCGGTCCTGGCTCCTCAGGCTATATCCGCCGGGTGCAGGAGCGCGCCGCACAACTCGGGTACAAGCAACCGCTGCTCATTATGCAAGCGGCGGGAGGCGTCGCCACCGCCGGCGAGGCGGCCCAGAAACCGCTCTTCACCATCGGTTCGGGTCCTGTCGGCGGGCTCATCGGTGCTAAATCCCTGGCCGATCTACTCGGCCACGCCAACGTCATTGCGACCGACGTGGGCGGGACGAGCTTCGATGTCGGGATCATCAGCAACGGCCGACCGCTCACCGCTTCAGAGACGATAATCCACCAATACACCTTCTTCATGCCGCAGCTCGACATCCAATCGATCGGCAGTGGCGGGGGAAGCATCATCTGGATCGACGAGCTGAGCGGCACCATGAAAGTGGGTCCGCACTCGGCCGGTGCCGACCCGGGACCGGCCTGCTACAACCGCGGCGGGGCGGAGCCGACCATCACCGATGCCAATTTGATCCTCGGGTATCTGAACCCGCGGAACTTCCTCGGCGGCAAATTCCCTCTCGATCCCGAGCGCGCCGTACGTGCCATGCAACCCATCGCTGACCGACTGCACATGGATGTCGTCAGGACAGCAAGCGGGGCGGTGCAGATCGTCGAGTTTCACATGGCCGACTTGATGCGGCAGATGACGGTGCAGCGCGGACTCGATCCCCGTGACTTCGTCGTCTACGCCTATGGAGGTGGCGGTCCCCTGCACGCGGTCTCCTACGCGCGTGAATTGGGGTGCCGGACGGTGGTGGTGCCGCTCGGTTCGGTCGCCTCTACTTGGTCCGCCCTGGGGGTTCAGTCGGCCGATCTGCTGCACGTTTACGAGAAGGCTGAACTCCTCATCGCGCCCTTCGACCCCCAGCGGCTCAACGCCATCTTTGCCGAACTCGAAGCAAAAGGCAGAGCACAGCTGCAGCAAGACGGCCTCAGCGAGGAGGCCATGCGCTTTTACCGCTCGGCCGATATGAAGTTTCGCCTGCAGATCCACCGCGTCGAAGTGCCCGTTCCTGGAGGGGTGCTCACGACGCGGGAGATCGAGCAACTCATGCAGACGTTCACCGACAAATACGAATCGCTGTACGGCAAAGGGTCAGCGTTCAAGGAGGCAGGGATGGAGATCGGAGTGTTGCGGGTGGTGGCCGTGGGGGTTATCCCCAGACCGACACTCTCCCGTCAGGGGCAACGGACGGGGCAGGCAGTGGTCGGACAG
>JANWXO010000344.1 GCA_025057295.1 Candidatus Binatia bacterium
TACAGCACGCGGCCTGCTGGTGCTGGTGGTGATCGGCAGCCTCGTGTGTGTGTCTAAGGTATACCAGCGCCGGACCAAAATCTGACGTCTCCCGTCGTGCCTGCCTGATATAGTAAGGAGCGAGACGCGAGGCAAGCGATTCAACGCTCGGGTTGACGTGGAGAACGGTACGTGGTGCTTTTCGCTCGCAGGGCGGCAGAGATAGGCGGTGGGACATGCACGAATTGGCAACCCAGGGCCATAAGATATGTGCTCCGCCGCTCGAGGCGCAGTACTTCGATGACCGCGTGACGAACCGCGAGGTCGTCCAGAAAGAACTCGATCTCGAACCGTGCCCCACGGGGGGGAGGCAGTAAAGGCGAAAAACGAGTATCCACCAGCACCAGGAGCCCCGAGGCGCTCAGGTTCAGGATCACGGCTGGAATCAGCTCACCGGAGCCAGTGATCAGGTGGAGAGGGAGCACCGTGTGCCAACGAGATTCTCGCCGGGTCTGACGCACCGCCTCAGGGAGGTCTGTAGGAAGAATCTTTAAGCGATCTGTCTCCTGTGCGGTCATAACGCCTCGACTTCGTGAAAACAAATCGGCCGCTCTCCGGACAAACTTAACCTCGCAGGTGTGTTCGAGCCTACTCTTGCCCTCCTCCTTCACGTCGGGTCAGCCTATTCTCACCATTTTCCCGTTTTCCACAATACGAAAAGTGTGCTCATGCCACCGCACTGTGTTGCCACAAAAACTGAGACACCAGACGAGAAAAGATATCACGTCGGCAATGGGAACGAGCAGGAAAGAGCGCAGTGGCAGAGCGGAGCGCAAAAAGACTTTCCCCATCACCGTAGCGGTGACCAGCCGCAGCCACAGCGTCACCACTGCCAAGAGGGGAAGCACGGCTGTAGACCAGAAAAAGGAGAGTCCGCAGAGCGCCCAGACCGTACCGTGGGTGACGAAGGTCCCACAGTATCCAGCAGGACGACAGGTCCGCTGCGTCCGTGCCCAGCGGAGTTGGTGGGAAAGAAGACCGCTCAGAGTCCCAACGTCGGGTCGGGTTTCCACCACATGCGGAACGATGCACACCCGATACCCGCTGTGGGCCACGAGATAGCCCAAATAGTAGTCGTCCGCGAGGTAGTCCGCCAGCGCGGTGAAACCGCCGATGGCGGTGAGACAGTGCCTTTTGACGGCCAGAGTCGCTCCGAAGGCGTATGTCGTTGGTTCGAGCAGGCGGGCGACGAAAATGGAGGGAGTGAAGGAGGTGGTGATGATCAAGGATTCCAACAGCGCCGGGAAAGGATGACTCGCACTCGCTCGGTATGGACACGTCACGAGCCCGACTTCTGCCGCCAGCAAGGGCGGAATGATGGCGCGCAGGTAATGTGGCTCCACGCGGATGTCGCTGTCGGTGATGACGCAGAGGTCGTACTTGGCCGCCCGGAACAGGTGGTGGAGGGTACTCACCTTGTAGTTGGGGCCGATCACTTCTGGGGTGACGAGGAGAGCGATGTCTCGGTCGGGGAAGTCCTGTTGGAGGCGCTGCACCACTGTCACCGCCGGGTCGTGAGGGTCTTTGACCCCACACAGGAGCTGGAACACGGGATACTTGAGCTGGCAGAAGGTGGCGAGGTTGGCGTAAAGATCCGGCGGAGCTCCTTTGAGGGGCTTCAAGAGCGATACCGGTGGTGTGGTCTCGAGAGGCGGGGAAGAGGCCCGGTGCAACAGGCACCAGGCTGCGTACAGGGAGAAGAGATAGTACGCACAGGCAGCCAGGAGCAGCCCTGCTATCAGCAGGGAGAAGAAGAAGGCCATAGCGCTGTAGCGGAGAACATCCCCGTCGTCGCACGAGCACGAGGGGAAAACAGCCAGGGGTCAGGCAACCGGCGGCGATGCCGCTGCAGACTTCAGGACGATCTGGCGGCGGGTGCGCATGGTACGGAAAAAGTCTTTCCCCTCTTGCCACATACGCTTGCGCTCGGCTGGGTCGCGCGCCATTTTCTTGAGCGCTTTCACAATGTATCGCGGACGGAGGTAGTAGGACCGGTAAAACTTTTCCACCGCGGCAAAGATTTCTTCTCCGGAGAGAGTAGGGTAGTTAATCACACATTTCTGATATCCTGTCTCGTCCACGAGATCGTCGGGTCGAATGTAGCCGTGTTCAACCGCATATTCATAGAACGCCGTTCCCGGATAGGGTGAGGCGAGAGACACCTGGATGGTTTCGGGGTTCATTTCGCGCGCGAAGCGGATGGTCTCCTGGATGGTCTCGTGCGTTTCCCCTGGCAAACCGAGGATAAAGGTGCCGTGAATGAGGATGCCTAGCTTGTGGCAGTCTTTCGTGAATCGCCGCGCCGTTTCCAGCGCAACGCCTTTGCGGATGTTCTTCAGAATTTGCGCGTTGCCCGATTCATAGCCGACCACGAACAGGCGCAGGCCACCCTCTTTCATGATTTTGAGGGTCTCGTAATCGACATTGGCGCGCGTGTTGGTCGACCAGCACAGGCCCAAGGGCTTGAGCCGCCGTGCGATCTCGCGCGCCCGCTGCGGATCGGCGGTGAAAGTGTCGTCATCGAAAAAGATCTCTTTCATGCCCGGAAAGAGGCGGGGCATCGCTTTGACTTCTTCGATCACGTTGTCCACCGACCGGGTGCGGTAGGAATGACCGGTAGTGACTTGCGGCCACAAACAAAACGTACAACGAGCCGGGCACCCGCGCCCGGTATACAGCGACACATAGGGATATTGGCAGTATGGGCTGTTGTATTTGCGAAAGTCGAGATCGCGATGGTAGACCTGCGTCACGAACGGCAGGGCATCCAACTCGTCGTTCGTCAGGAGCGGTCTATCGGGGTTGTGATAGATCTTGCCGTCCTTGCGATAACTGATACCGAGAATCGTCTCCCATTTGCGCCCCTCGGCCACTTCTCTGACAGAGAAGTCAAATTCTTTGCGCGCGGCAATGTCAATGGCGCGAGAAGCAGCTAACGTCTGTTCCGGGACTGCGGTCGCGTGTCCGCCAACGAACGCAATGAGACAACGAGG
>JANWXO010000345.1 GCA_025057295.1 Candidatus Binatia bacterium
CGCAGGTCTCCTGAGAGGACCTTTTTGCGTGCCATGATGACACCACCGGGTACATCCCCAAAGCAGGCTACCGCAATAGGCGTGCTGCCTCCTTGGCAAAGTAGGTCAGGATGATATCCGCTCCCGCGCGTTTGATGCTCGTGAGCATCTCTAACATGACGCGCTCGCCGTCGAGCCAGCCGTTGAGCGCCGCCGCTTTGAGCATGGCGTATTCACCGCTCACGTTGTAGGCTGCAACGGGATACCCAAACCGTTCTTTCACACGGCGGATAATATCCAAATACGGCAGCGCTGGTTTGACCATGACGATATCCGCGCCTTCGGCGATGTCCATCTCCACTTCTCGCAAGGCCTCATCCCCGTTCGCGGGATCCATTTGATAGGATCGGCGATCGCCAAATTGCGGGGTCGATTCCGCCGCCTCGCGAAACGGGCCGTAAAATCCCGACGCGAACTTTGCCGCATAGGCCATGATCGGTACGTGCGGAAACCCTTCCCGATCGAGCGCCTGCCGGATCGCACCAACCCGGCCATCCATCATATCCGAGGGAGCAACCATGTCGGCCCCTGCCCGGGCGTGGGAGAGGGCTTCTTTGACGAGGATGTCTAGAGTGGCGTCGTTGTCGACGTCGTGCCCTTTGACGATCCCGCAGTGACCGTGGTCCGTATATTCGCAGAAACACACATCTGTGACCAACAATAGTCCAGGCACCTGCTCTTTGAGCGTCCGCAACGCCCGTTGGATGATGCCATCGTCGCTGTAGGCCTCAGAACCAACGGCGTCCTTGCGCTCCGGGATGCCGAAGAGAATCACCCCGGGGATCCCGAGGTCTCTGATCTCTTTGCACTCCTCTACGGCCCGATCGATCGACAACTGGGCGATCCCTGGCATCGATCTCACGGGATTGACAACCCCCGAGCCGGGAACGATGAAGAGCGGCATGATCAAGTCGTCGACGCTCAGCCGCGTCTCTCGCACCAAACGTCGAAAGTGTTCGTTCCGTCGCAAGCGACGAGGTCGATAGAGTGGGAAACGCATAGCCGCTCCTCCTCTGACGATGGTCTGCGCACCCATTGTTCCGTCTTTCGCTCGACTCTGCAACGAGGTGCCCGTGCGAGCTGCTGAAGCCGCCCGGTCAGCCGCAACATGGTCGAGAGTCAGAAGGGTGCTTGCCCCGTACATACCAACTGTGCATGTGCTATCCTTGCTGCGGACAAGGATCCCCGTTATGGACGCCACGTCACCCGTCACTGCAGACCAACTCGTCGCACGGACCACCTTTGCCGATCCCTACCCCATCTACCACGCTCTCCGTGACCGTTCGCCTGTCCATTACCTCAGCATTCCCGCGAGCACCGCAACTGGCACCACCGTTCCTGTCTGGGCGTGGGGATTACTGAAATATGACGACGTCTATCGGGCACTGCGGGACCATGACACGTTCTCCTCGGAGGACCCGCGGGCCGGCCAGTTCGGCCCCAAAATCGTCCTCATTCAGGATGACCCGCCGCGCCACACCCGCTTGCGCCGTCTGGTCAATAAAGCGTTTACGCCTAAGCGGATCGAAGCGCTGGAACCATGGATGACGGATGTTGCCAACTCACTACTGGACGAAATCGGTCGGGGTGCCACTGATATCGTCGCTGCCTATACCGTGCCACTGCCGGTGAAGGTGATCGCCCGTCTGCTCGGCATCCCAGGAGAGGATTACGCCACCTTCAAACGCTGGTCCGATGCCTTTCTGTCAACGGTGTCGTCACAAATGCACGAGCGGCTACAAAACGTGCAGGAGATGGTCAGCTACTTTGGGCAGATGGCAACCGCCCGCCGTGCGCAGGGTGCGGAAGACCTCATTACCGCGCTCGTAGAAGCGGACATCGACGGGGAACGATTGCAGGATTGGGAGATCTTAGGTTTCTGCATCTTGTTGCTCATCGCCGGCAACGAGACGACCACGAACCTCCTCGGGAACATGCTGAACGTGTTGCTCGATCGCCCGCTCCTGTGGCAGCAGCTGCGCGAGGATCGCAGTTTGGTCGAAGCGGTGATCGAGGAAACCCTCCGCTACGAGAGTCCGGTGCAGCGACTGTTCCGCACCGCTACCCGTGATGTAGAAATCGGTGCAGCCAAAATTGCGAAAGGCGACCGGGTCACGATCTTCTACGGAGCGGCCAATCGCGATCCGGCGGCGTTCCCCCATCCTGACGAATTTCGTCTCGACCGCGATTTGCGCACCCACGTTGCCTTCGGCACCGGCATCCACTACTGTCTCGGCGCCCCGCTAGCCCGCGCCGAAGCTCGTATCACCCTCAACGCTTTTCTCGACCGCTTTCCAGCTCTCAGCCGCGCAGCAGCTCCGGCAGTGCGACAGACAGCCAGTCCGATTGTATTAGGATTCAGCCAGCTCCCGGTAGTTCTCAATCCCCAGTGAAGAGAATATCAGCCCTACGGAGGGAGCAGGGAATGGCTCGCGCCTGTGTCATCGCCGGAACCCACAGTGGTGTGGGGAAGACCACCGTCACGCTCGGGTTGCTGGCAGCGCTGCGCAAGCGCGGGCTCAGGGTGCAAGCGTTCAAAGTGGGGCCCGATTTCATCGATCCCGGACACCACGGCGTGATCACTGGCGTGCCCTCGCGCACTCTCGACGGCTGGATGCTCACGCGCCCCTACAACCAGCGGACCTTTTGGCAGCACGTGCAAGATCAGGATATCGGCATTATCGAAGGGATGATGGGTCTGTTCGACGGTTACAGCGGAAAGAGCGAAGCCGGCAGTACCGCGGAGATGGCCAAGTGGTTAGGGGTGCCAGTGTTGCTCGTCGTCGATGCAGCGGCGATGGCCAGAAGTGTGGCGGCGCTCGTGCACGGCTTTTGCAGCTTTGACCCAGCCCTGCAGATCATCGGGGTGATTTTTAACCGCATTGGCGGACCAGGACACCTACAGTACCTCTGCGAAGCGCTAGCAGGCCTCCCTTCTGTCTCCGTGCTCGGTGGTTTGCCACGCTGTGATGCCATTG
>JANWXO010000346.1 GCA_025057295.1 Candidatus Binatia bacterium
CAGAATGGCACCTTTCACGATGGCCTTCCCCAGGAAGGACAGCGTGGACCCTACCGCGAGCAGAATCATACAGAACAGCTCAGATCGTTCTTGCACCAAGAGACAACGCCTTTCTCAACTCCTCACCAACCTGGGCAGAGGTTAACCCTTCCGCGCCAGCGCGAGGGATCACGAGGATATCTTGAGCTGGCACGAGAGCGCTTTGGTGACTTCTGAAAAACTCCCGCACCAGTCTTTTCATACGGTTACGGAGGACTGCGTTCCCGAATCGGCGCGTGACAGTAATACCCAAGCGAGAGCGCGTTCCCTGAGCCGGGGCCAGAATGACGACAAAGTGTGGACAATATCGTCGTTTCCCACGGCGCTGCAGTGCGAGAAAATCTCTCCGCACGCGCAAACGCGCAGCTTTGGGAAATCTTCGTGGAGCGATGTGTGTCCTTATCGGCGCGATGGCTTGGGAGGGACTTGTACGGTCAACCGCTTGCGCCCTTTGGCTCTTCGTCGCTTGAGCACAGCTCGCCCCGCTGCCGTGCTCATGCGCGTGAGAAACCCGTGGGTGCGTTTGCGACGAATATTGCTCGGTTGATACGTCCTTTTCATCGAAGCTCATCCGTGAAGAGTTTTCACCGGCCTGCGTGAGTAGGAGGGTATATCTGACCATAGCGAGGGCAGCCTGTCAATTTTCTTGCACGGGGAACTCGGGTTTGACTTCGCGCATCAACAGCTCAGCCACCACTTGCTGGGGTGGCTTCCCTTCGTACAGGAGAGCATGAACTTGGCAGACGATCGGCATTTCCACCTGAAGACGCCGTGCCAGGGCAAACACCGAACGGCACGTCCGCACCCCTTCGGCTACCATATGCATCTGCTCTACGATGTCACTGAGCTGTTCCCCTTGGCCCAAGCGTACTCCGACCAGGTGATTCCGGCTTAGATTACTGGTGCATGTTAGCACCAGATCCCCCATGCCGGACAGCCCCGACAGGGTCTGGGGCTGCGCTCCCATGCGGGTAGCCAGTCGTATAATTTCCGCTAACCCACGGGTAATGAGAGCAGCGCGCGCGCTAAACCCGTACCCGAGTCCATCGCTCACTCCGGCGGCAATAGCGATCACGTTTTTGACCGCTCCTCCGATCTGCACGCCGACTTGATCAGTGGTAGTATACACGCGAAACCGGGGGGAAGAGAAGAGTCGTTGTAGCCGCACGGCTACCTGTTCCTGCGCAGCTACCGTCACTGCCGTCGGCAGCCCACGTGCCACCTCAGCGGCAAAACTCGGTCCGGACAACACCGCCAAAGACGGCTGCCACGATTCCCCCAGGACGTCCCGGAGCACAGCGGTCATAGTGTATAGCGTCCCCTCTTCGATTCCCTTCGTTGTGCTCACCAATAGCGAGCCCGGAGGCAGATAAGGGCGAAACGCGGTTGCGACCGCACGCATGGCATGCGACGGCACTGCGAGGACGATTACTGCCGCACCTGCGACTGCCTCGGCCGGCGACGTCGTGTAGGTGAGCGCTGACGGGAGTCGCACGCCAGGCAAATAGGGACGGTTCTCCTGTGTCTCCCGGAGTTGTGCGCATAAGGTGGGGCTGCGGACCCACAGACATACCTGGTGGCCAGTATCCGTCAACAGCGCTGCCAGCGCTGTTCCCCATCCACCCGCACCGATCACGGCAACACGCATGGCTCCCTCCGGACAACTTTCTATGACTATCCCAGATAACGCGTCCGTTTATCGCCAGCCGATGATGCTGAGCTGACGGCCAGCTCGTTCCCCCTCGCGTCGATACGAGGCAAATGTGTGATCGCAGAACGTACACCCACCTACCGACTGTATTTGTGGAGGCGGTACCCCTTGCTCCACACACTGCAGGTAGTTGATCAACCGTAAGTCCAGAAATCCTTTCTCGCCACGAGGTTGCCAAGCCTGAGCACTCTGTCCTCCCCAGGTGCGCACGAAGGCTTCGCCCACCTCCCGTCCCACTTCGTAACAGCAGGCACCGATCGCGGGACCAAGTGCTACCCATAGGGAATGGGGGGTGACGTTATACACTCTTGTCAGCTGGGCGATTGCCTGTGCACAGATACCTTTCAAGGTGCCGCGCCAGCCAGCGTGTAACGCTGCGATAACTCTCCGGTGCGGTTCGACCAGCAGAACGGGAACACAGTCGGCGGTAGCAATGCCGAGCAGGATCCCTTGCGCGGTCGTCATCATTCCGTCCGCTTCCGGCCGGCTAGTGGATCCGTCAGTCGGCGACACCGGGATCACGCGATCTCCATGGACTTGCTTGACAGTGCGGAGCACAAATCCATCCCAGCCTGGTTGCAGGAGGGCTTCCTTGTCCCCTAGGCGGCGAGAGAAACCATGAACGAGTCCGGGAAACCGCTCCCAGCCTGTTACGTGCAGCCACAGTGGCGCGGCGGCAAAAGGGATCATACGCTTTTCCTCTCTCCTCCTGTCAGGAGAGCGACGGTCTCGACCTGCTCAGTCTGCGGAAACATATCCAGCGGCTGTACTCGGCGCAGTGTGTAGCCACCCTGACACAACCGATCGAGATCTCGGGCGAGTGTCTCTGGATCGCAGGATACGTAAATCACCCTCGGTATTTTCATCGCGTTGAGAGTCGTGAACGCTTCCGGACTTAAGCCCTTACGCGGTGGATTGACCACACACAAATCGAGGCGTGACAGGGGCGCGCTGACCTCTTTGATCTTCTCCGCGACATCACCGGCAAAAAAGCGGCAATTATGATAACCGTTGCGACGCGCGTTTTCCTTGGCCGTGTTCACTGCACGGATGTTTTCGTCGATCCCAACGACGAGCTTCGCCCTCCCTGCCAGATAGAGTGCAATCGGTCCAGTGCCACAGTAGAGGTCGAGGGCGATCTCCTCGCCTGTCAGCTCTGCCCACTCGAGTACCGTCTTGTAGAGCCTGTGGGCGACGGGCGGATTGACCTGCATAAAGGTGTCGACAGGGAAAGCGAGCTGCAAGTGTCCGATAC
>JANWXO010000347.1 GCA_025057295.1 Candidatus Binatia bacterium
AAGGGGTCGCGAGGCGGCGTGCCTCTGCACGATAGTGGCGGAGCCGGACTTTGCCGCCCTCATAGACCACCGTATACGGGGTTGTAGGAGGAGGATCGTCGGTCACAGGGAAAGGCTCGCTGAGCCCTCGTCGCCAGCCTTCCAAGGTTCGCACCGCGCCATCGAGCCATGACTGCGACAAGTGACCGAGTAATGAGAGCATGTCCTTCTCCTCCGTCCTGTTCTCGGGTGCGGACTGACCAGACAGGTCCATCCTCAGGCGGCGGAACGCATGGTGGTGGCCAGACCATTCCCGTTGAGATCTGCCTGCCGCCGTTCCCTGCGACGGGTTGTCTGCGGTGCTTTGGCTTTCTCTTCCCGTTTCGGGCTGAGCGCACGCACTTCCTCGCGCAGCGCTTCCACCTCCGCGCGTAACGCCTGGGTTTGGGCTGCTGTCGGCAGGCCGACGGTTTGCCACAAGGTGGCAAAGAAGGTGTCAGCCAAGGCGTTGCCGAATCGCTGCCAACGGAGCAGGCCATCGAGAGACTGCGCCATGACATGGCCGAAGAGCGGGGTGTGATACAGCGTATCAACGGCAGTGGTAGACAGTCGCACGGCCGCGTCATAGCCGTTCCAAGCCGCATGGGCGATTTCTTTTTCTTCCGTCATGCCCAACGCCCATTGTACCCCGGCAAGCGGCAGATCGAGGAAGAAGCTCCTGTATATGGTGACGAAGTCTTCTAGCCCTTGCGCTCCCTTGGGTGCTGCCATATGCGCCTCCCTTTAGGCGGTGTTGTTGACAATAAAAACGCCGGGTTTTGCTGACAACTTCATCGGTCGTCACCCAGGTGACCAAGATGTGCTTTTGTACTGGATACTGTCATTTTTTGTCTGCTATGTGACACTCGCGTGAATCCTTGATGATGAGGGAATCGAGCAAAGAGGATGCCGCTTTGTGGGTTCGCCGT
Organism: Candidatus Binatia bacterium; assembly: GCA_025057295.1. Classification (GTDB taxonomy): domain Bacteria; phylum Desulfobacterota; class Binatia; order Bin18; family Bin18; genus JANWXO01. The sequence continues at coordinate 948 of JANWXO010000347.1, forward strand.
CTCTTAGTGGAACAGGCTTTTTGTTGTGAAGGGAGCGAGGGATTCCCGGGTGCTGCTTATTATGCCAGCAGGGGCTGCGTCTCTGGCAACAGCCTGTCCCGCAAGGGACACTCTGCAGCTTCCTTACAGAACCGGGAAGGAACCCTGCCTGGGAGAAGAGGGAGAGCGAGAGGAACAGTCGTTCCTCTGCAGCCTCGGTATCCGCACGAAGCGGGGTGCCGGTGGAGAACTAAAGACTTTCTCGCTTCCTCCCGAGCGCCTCGTCGACCATATGGTCTGGCACGCGAGCGTAGTGGTCGAACTCCATCGTGTACGTGGCGCGCCCTTGGGTGAGCGAGCGCAGCGCGGTGGCATAGCCGAACATCGTGGCCAGCGGGACGTGAGCGGTGATGGTGCGCACCCCGATCCCCCGTTCGCCTAGTTCGGTGACCTTGCCGCGCCGTGATTGCAGATCACCCATGACAACGCCCATGTATTCACCGGGAACGACTACTTCGACTTTCATGATCGGTTCTAGCAGCACTGGCTTGGCTTTTCTGACCGCTTCTTTGAAGCCGAGGGCCCCTGCGAGGTGGAACGCCATCTCCGAAGAGTCAACTTCGTGGTAGCTCCCATCATAGAGGGTAACGGTAGTGTTGAGCACGGGATAGCCATACGCCACCCCGCTCTGTGCGGCTTCGCGCACCCCTTGCTCTACAGCGGGGATGTATTCTTTGGGAATTGCTCCGCTCTTGATCTCGTTGACGAACACCAACCCCTTGTTTTCGTTGGGTTCGATCTTGAGATAGACGTGTCCATACTGACCGCGGCCCCCCGATTGACGGATATACTTCCCTTCCGCTTCGGCCGGGCGGGTGATCGTTTCACGGTACGCCACCTGCGGCACGCCGGTATTGACCGACACTTTAAACTCGCGCACCAGTCGATCGAGGACGATTTCTAAGTGGAGTTCTCCCATCCCGGAGAGCAAGGTTTGCCCGGTCTCCGGGTTCGTGCTGACCACCAGGGTCGGGTCCTCCGAGGCCAGGCGTTGCAACGCCAGCCCCATCTTCTCCAAATCGGTCTTGGTCTTGGGTTCGACAGCGAGAGAGATAACGGGTTGCTTGAAGGTGATCGACTCCAACACGACGGGCCGGTCGCGATCAGTGATGGTATCGCCGGTAGTGAAGTTGCGCAGACCGACAGCCGCAATGATGTCCCCCGCGGTTGCGCCGTCGATATCTTCTTTTTTATTGGCGTGCATGCGGACGAGGCGCCCGACACGCTCGGTTTGTTTCGTGCGGGGGTTGTAGACGATGTCACCGGTCTGCAAACTTCCACTGTACAGACGGATGAAGGTGAGCTGGCCGGAGTAGGGGTCGTGCATGGTTTTAAAAGCTAACGCCGCCTGGACCGCATCCGTGACCTGCCACTCCAGCGGATCGCCTTCCGGGGTCGTGCCTTTGATCGGTTTGGTGGGAGGGGGCAGGTAGGCAACGATGGAGTCGAGAAGAGGCTGGATACCTTTGTTGCGCAGTGCTGCACCACATACGACCGGGAACACGGCCATCTCATGGGTCTTTTTGCGGATGGCAGCAAGAATGTCTTCTTCGCTCAAGGGGTTGCCGGCGAGATATTTTTCCAGCAGCGCATCCTCTGCGTCGACCACGGTTTCGATCAACTGCTCGCGGTAGCGCGCAACCTCTGCGACCATCGATGCGGGCACTTCTTCTTCGTGGAAACGGGCTCCGAGGGTCTCTTCTTCCCACACGATGGCCTTTTGTCGCAGGAGGTCGATGACGCCACGGAAGTGTTCTTCTTGTCCGAGAGGCAGCTGCAACAGCAAGGGGTTGGCACCCAGCCGGGTGGCGATCTGTCGCACGACACCGTGAAAGTCGGCGCCGATACGATCTAGTTTGTTGATGAAGACGATGCGCGGGACACGGTACTTGTCAGCTTGGCGCCACACCGTTTCCGATTGGGGTTCGACACCTCCCACGCCGCAAAAGACGACTACGGCTCCATCGAGCACGCGCAGGCTGCGTTCGACCTCGGTGGTGAAAT
>JANWXO010000348.1 GCA_025057295.1 Candidatus Binatia bacterium
TGACCGAAGGCATGGCCGGTTTCTGCTTCGGAGGTGTCGCGAAATAGCCCGCCAATATCAGGATACCCTTCAATATCGGCACGACGGGCGAAGTAGAGGTAGCGACGATTCGCTTGGGACTCGCCCGCAAAGGCGTGTTTGAGGTTCTCGTGCGTTTTCGTCCCACTGAGAGACTTGGCCATAGGAATCCTCCTCCGTAATAGTAATTGTTACTATTAGTAAGAAGTGCTTCGTCCTCCGTCAACCCCCACCAGCTACACGGCAGAGCGCCCACGACGACGGGCTTTTTCCCGCAGCTGGCCGCTTGATTGTGTGGAGCGTTTGTCTCATGTTAAAGACCACTTATGGAAACGCCAGCGCAAGACCTGTACCCTGATATCCCTCCGGGGTGGACAGACCCGGAAACCATCCCTGTCCGTCCCGAGGCCGCTCTGGACACCGGGGTGCTGGCTCGCTTCTTGCGCGGGCGCTTGCCGCACACCGACGGGCCGCTCACCATCCGGCAATTTGCCGGGGGGCATGCCAATTTTACATACTTATTGCGTTTTGGTGCGCACGAATATGTGCTGCGTCGCCCCCCGGGTGGCCCAGTGGCAGTGGGCGCGTACGACATGGGCCGAGAGTTTCGCGCGCTATCAGCCCTGTGGCCGGTTTTTCCGCCGGCCTCTCGTCCCTTCCTGTACTGCGAGGACCCGACCGTCATCGGTGCTCCTTTCTTCGTCATGGAGCGGCGGCGCGGACTGGTGATCCACAGAGAGATGCCCCCTGCCTACCAGCACCAACCGGACCTCTACCGCCGTCTCAGCGAAGCGATGATCGATACCTTGGTTGCCTTGCACGCCATCGACTACACAGTGATAGGCCTTGCAACGTTGGGCAAGCCTGAGGGCTTTGTCGAACGCCAGGTGCGGAACTGGATGAAACGGTGGGAACGCGCCCGTATCGAGCCGATTCCCCACCTGGACGAACTCGGTCCATGGCTATTGGCCCATCTGCCGCCTCCCCAGGCCCCGACCTTGCTCCACAACGATTACAAACTCGATAATCTCATGGTCGACCCCACAGACATCAGCCGCATTGTCGCTCTCTTCGACTGGGATCAGTGCACCCTCGGCGATCCCCTCATCGACCTCGGTCTGCTCCTCAACTACTGGACGCAAGCCGACGACCCGCCTGAGCGACTCGCGCTGGCGCAGGCGCCGACCACCTTGCCAGGATTTTATACGCGCAGCGAGTTGGTGCAGCGCTACGCCCAACGCAGCGGGCGGGATGTCAGCGCGATCTCCTTCTACGAAACCTTTGCGCTGTGGAAGACGGCGATCGTGGTCATGCAACTGTTCGTGCTCTACCGCAATGGACAGCTGCAGGACGAACGGCTTGCAGACTTTCACCAGCGCGCGGTATGGTTGGCAGACATCGCCCATCGCGTTGCCCACTCTTCGCCTTATTAAGCAGGAGGTATCCGTGGACGCACAAGATCTCCACGCAGAACTTGCACGGCTCAGGGCCGAAAACGAACTGCTCAAAGCGAGACTGGGGAAGAAAGTCGTGCTCAAGGTCAGCGAAAAAGGTACCGTATCGGTCTATGGTCTTGGCCGCTTCCCCGTGACTCTGTACAAAGAGCAATGGTGGAAGTTGTTGGACATGGCCGACGAGATCCGCGCGTTCATCGCGGAGCACGAAGCGGAGCTGAAGACCAAAGCGCCGAAATCCTCTCCTGGCACGACACCCTCTTCAACATCTCAGGCGCAGGGTGGTTGACTGACCGATGCCGATCTATCGACTGACCACAGAGCTGGTTTTCCCGCACCCGGAATGGGCGACTCCCACTGGACTCCTGGCGATCGGAGGCGACCTGAGTCCAGCGCGGTTGTTGCTCGCCTATCGCTCAGGCATCTTCCCCTGGTACGAAGCAGGAGACCCGATTTTGTGGTGGAGTCCGCCCCGCCGCTGCATTATGGACCCCGCCCATTTTCACGTGTCCCGCAGCCTGCGCCGCCTGTTGCGGCAGGCACGCTTTACCGTCACCTTCGATGCAGCCTTTCCCCAAGTGATAGAGGCATGCGCGCAGAGTCGCCTGGTCCAGCAGCAGGGGACGTGGATCACCCCGGAAATGATCGATGCCTATTGCACCCTCCACGACCTCGGCTTCGCCCACTCAGCCGAAGCGTGGCGCGAGGGACGATTAGTGGGAGGAATCTACGGAGTCAGTTTAGGGCGGGCCTTTTTTGGCGAGTCGATGTTCAAATATGAACCCAACGCCTCGAAAGTTGCCTTTGCCACCCTGGCTCGGCAACTGGCCGAGTGGCAGTTCACGCTGATCGATTGCCAGATCACCAACCCCCATTTGCTGCGACTTGGCGCCTACGAGGTTCCGCGGCGGCAATTCCTGCGCCAGCTCGCCCGCGCGTTAGAGTTTCCCACCCGGCAAGGCAAATGGTCTCGGGAGGCAACACGCCACGTTTCTTGCCCTCCCCCCGACATGCCCTCTTCTGAGCAGAGCTGATACGAAGGCCCTCGCCTCGCAGCAACCAGGCGATCACTACGCAGGGGCCGCCCCAGAATCCTCCTCCCGCACCACCTCTACCCGATTTCCCCCTGCCTGCAGGAGCGAGAACAAAGTCCGACCGAGACGATCGCTCAGGAGTTCACAGGCAACAGACGTACGGATCGCACCCACTCCCAGGCTGAGAGACAAGCGGAGTTCGACCCCGTCATAGAGAAAATGGGTGTGCTCTACACATGCGCGCAGTCTTTCCGCCAGGCGCACTGCACCGTCTAGCGGTGTCTTGGCCAAGACGATCAGAAATATTCCGTCCTCGACAGGAATCAACTCGTCCGAGGCACGGATCAGGTGGCGCAGGAGTGGAGTGAGGGTCTCTGCCAACCATTTCACCACCAGTGCGCCACGTCTGCGCGTCAGTTCTGTGTATTGATCGACCATGCCGACGAGTAGCGAGCAATACGCGGCATGCC
>JANWXO010000349.1 GCA_025057295.1 Candidatus Binatia bacterium
GGGGTTCCTGCCGGGAGACCTGGCGGAAAAGATCAACCCCTATTTACGCCCCCTGTACGACGCGTTGTACGACATGGTGGACTTCGACCGGGCGAGCAAAATGATCGAACGTGGCACTATCGAGGTGGCACCGCTCGCCTTTATGCGCGGGCGTACGCTCAACGACGCGTTTGTGATTCTCGACGAGGCACAAAACACGACAAACGAACAGATGAAGATGTTTCTCACCCGCCTCGGCTACGGGTCCAAGGCCGTCATTACCGGTGACATCACACAGATCGACCTGCCTGCCGGCATCCGCTCCGGCTTGAAAGAAGCCCGGCAGATCCTGCGTGACATTGACGGGATCAAGTTTATCTTCTTCACTGAAAAGGATGTCATCCGCCACCGCCTGGTCCAGGATGTGATTGCCGCCTATGAGCGAGCGCAAGAGGAAAGAGAGCGAGCCGAAGCAGAGCGCAAAGCTCTGCGGCGCAACCGAGCACAACAGCGCTATTACGATTGGCATCTCGGGCAGGACACCCGGAGTGACACGGCCCGAGGTGCGGCAATGGGCACGACGGATTCTCCGTCATCTCTGCGTGCCACAAGCCGAGCTCAGTATAGCTCTGGTGAAGGATGCCACGATCCAGGCCCTGAACCGCCGGTACCGGGGGGAGGACAAACCGACTGACGTGCTCTCTTTCCCCCTGGCTGATGCACTGCAGCCGTTTCTGCTCGGAGAGGTCATCATCTCTATAGAGACGGCTGCCCGCCAGGCGGAGCAGCGTGGGCGTCCGCTCCGAGAGGAACTGCAGGTCCTCCTCATCCACGGCATCCTCCACCTCCTCGGCTACGACCACGAAGTCTCTCGCCGCGACGCGATCCGGATGCAGCGCAAAGAGCGCGAGGTGAGGGCGGTGCTGCTCTCTGGCCCTTAAGAGAACCTTAAGAGAACGGGTTGCCCGAAGAGCACGCTGTGGTCGCCCGGTCAGACAGGCTCAGTGGCTCTCAGAGAGCTCTGCTCTCGACACGGGTCGTCCTCCGCTCTCGTCCTGTGCCTGAAAAGATGACTTCCCCTGCCGTGCAGATCGGGATACATTGCTCGCGTTTCATGGTGCGTCTTGGTAAGCTCCTGCTCGCCCTCAGCAGTGGGATTCTCCTCGCCCTTGCGTTTCCGAAAGCCGACTACAGTCTTCTCGCCTGGGTCGCCTTCGTGCCGCTGCTGTGGGGTATTCGAGGAGCATCCCCAGCACGCGCGTTCGGGTACGGCTGGGTCGCTGGCATGGGATTCTACCTCTGTACCGTTTACTGGGTCGTCCATACGATCGGTCTCTACAGCAATATTCCCCCGCTCCTCGCTGTTGGTCCCCTCCTACTCATGTGTGCCATCCTTGCCGTGTATACTGGCGCGTTTGCTGCCGGGGTACGACTGTATCAAGAATGGGGCGGGTCGCCGGTCGTGTTGGGGCCGCTGTTGTGGGTTGCCCTCGAATGGGTACGATCGTTCTTTTTCATCGGCTTCCCCTGGGTCAGTCTCGGCTACTCGCAGTACAGATTTCTGAACCTGATCCAGTTTGCCGAGTTCACCGCCGTCTACGGCATCTCGGCCGTCGTGATATTCGTCAACTTGGTCGTGTTTCACGTACTATCGAGAAAAGGTCGCGGGTCCGGACGGTTGCTCCTCATCGCGGTCGTGCTTGTGTGTGCTCTCACCGGCTGGGGCATGTGGCGGCGGACGCAGCTTGCCACCCTGCCCCCAACTCATCACATGCGGGTCGGTATCATTCAGGGCAATATTGAACAGGACAAGAAATGGGACCCCGAGTATCAGGAGGCCACGATCGCCCGTTACGAGCGGCTCACGCGTGAGGCGGCAGCCAAGGGCGTTGATCTCATCGTCTGGCCGGAGACCGCCGTGCCTTTCTTCTTCCAGTCGGACACGACCTATCGCGGGCGCGTGCTTGCTCTGGCACGCACGACCAAAACTCCGATTCTTTTTGGCAGCCCCGCGTTCCAGTACGACGGTCTGCACGTCACCCTGTTTAACCGTGCCTACCTGTTGTCCCCCTCCGGGGAGGTGCTAGGGTCCTACGACAAGATCAAACTCGCCCCGTTCGGAGAATACATCCCATTCCAGCACCTTCTCTTCTTCCTCGACAAGCTCGTCGAAGGGATCGGTGATTTCGCCGCTGGCACCACGCCCGTCGTGTTCTCTTTGCCGCAGCAACGGTTTGGGGTGCTGATCTGTTACGAGGGGATCTTTCCCGATTTAGCGCGCCGCTTTGTCATGCAAGGCGCCGCGTTGCTGGTGAATATCACCAACGATGCCTGGTTTGGCCGCACCTCTGCACCCTACCAGCACCTCGTGATGGAAGCGATGCGAACCGTAGAAAACCGCGTCCCCATGGTCCGCGCAGCCAACACGGGTTTCTCTGCTGTGATCGCGCTCGATGGCGAAATACGCGCTCGGACCGGCCTGTACGAAACGGCCGTGCTCGTAGAAGAGCTCACCTGGCCGCATGTGACCAGCTTTTATACCAGATATGGTGACGTGTTCGCCTACCTGTGTGCGCTAGGAACCGCGGCGATGCTAGGATACGCTTGTGCGCGGGTGTGGAGATTTCCCCCAGGAGGAGGTTATGCTCACGGAATTGGCAGAAGTCAGAGAGAAGCTCAGTAAATTGACCGCTCGGCTCGACACCCTCGGGAGGCGCCTTTGACATCAGCGGGAAAGAGGCACGCGCGGCGGAGCTCGACACGCTCTCCGCGGCGAACGAATTTTGGCAAGACCCAGAAAAGGCGCAAGCGGTGTTGAAAGAGCGTGCTGCCCTCAGCGCGCTCCTCTCGCAATGGCAAAAGCAGACCCAACGGCTCGATGATGCACGGGTTTTTCTGGAACTCGCAGAGCTCGGCGATGAGGAAGCGGCGGCCGAAGTGGCAAAACAGGTGGCTGCGCTCGAGCAGGAAGTGCGCCAA
>JANWXO010000034.1 GCA_025057295.1 Candidatus Binatia bacterium
GACGGCCAGAGCTGATCAAGGGCGACTGGATTAAAGAGGGAGCGACGGTGATCGACGTCGGTATCACCCGTCTGGCCGATGGTTCCCTAAAAGGGGATGTCGAGTTCGCCGTTGCCAAAGAACGGGCGGCGTTTATCACTCCCGTCCCCGGCGGGGTGGGACCGATGACCGTGGCGATGTTGCTCGCCAACACCGTGCAAGCGGCGGAACAGCAGTTGTCGGCAGGCCAGTGACCAGCAGGCAGGAGGAACGCGGCGGATGACTCCCGGACCCGCACTGATCGTGGAGCCGCACGCTGCACTGCCTCCGCCTCGCAGGCGGAAGGCGCAGAGGGATGTATGAAACGCACGCCGCTCTACCAGGCTCACCGTGCTCTTGGCGCCCGCCTGATCGAGTTTTCCGGCTGGGAGATGCCCCTCCAATATAAAAGCATCGTGGCCGAACACCGGGCCGTGCGCACCGGTGTCGGCCTGTTCGACCTCAGCCACATGGGAGAAATTGAACTCCGAGGTCCGCAGGCGCTGGCGGTGTGTCAGGAGCTGTTGGTTTCGGATGTCGCTCGTCTACAGCTCGGGCAAGCACAGTACTCCGTCCTTTGCTACCCGCACGGTGGGATCGTCGACGACGTCATCGTGTACCGCATCGCCGGAGACCGCTATCTCTTTTGCGTCAACGCAGCCAACAGCGAGCACGACTATGACTGGATGCGCGCGCACAATCACGGCCGGGCAGAGCTCATCAACCGCAGCGACGAATACGCCCTGATCGCCATCCAGGGTCCCCGCGCCGCTGCCACCTTGCAACGGCTCACGCCGCTCGACCTGATGCAGCTGCGCCGTTACTGGTGCGTCACCGGAGAGGTCGGTGGAATCCCCACTCTCGTCGCACGGACCGGGTACACGGGGGAAGACGGATTCGAGCTCTTCGTCTCCCTCCACCACAGCGTGCCCCTGTGGCAGGCCTGTTTGGATGCGGGTCGGCAGGAGGGTATCGTACCGGTCGGCCTCGGCGCGCGCGACACGCTGCGCCTGGAAGCCGGGTATCTCCTCTATGGCAACGATATCGATGCCCAGACCACTCCGCTCGAGGCAGGTCTGCAACGACTGGTCCGGTTCGACAAACCGGCTTTCCTCGGCCGCGAGGCGTTGTTACGGCAACAGCAGAGTGGAGTCTCACGACAACTGGTCGCGGTGCGCTTGCACGACCCTGGAGTTCCCCGTCGGGGGTACGCGCTCTGGTCTGGTGATCGGGTGGTCGGGCATGTGACGAGCGGGACCTTGTCTCCGTGCCTGGGGACCGGTATCGCTCTCGGGTACGTGCCTCCATCCTATACCGCAGTGGGAACTCCTCTGGCGGTAGAGATCCGTGGCCGGCACGCGCAGGGGCAGGTTGTCACACGTCCCTTTTATCACACACACTGACAGGAGGAGATGGAAGCTATGGAAATCCCGTCGCAACTCCGTTATTCCCACGAACACGAATGGGTGGCAGTCGAGGACAATATCGCGACGATCGGGATCACCGACTACGCCCAGGAACAGCTCGGTGATGTGGTGTATGTCGAGTTACCCGAGGTCGGCACCCAGATCACCAAAGACGAAGCCTTCGGTGTAGTAGAATCGGTGAAAGCGGTGTCCGACATCTATGCGCCGGTGAGCGGAACGGTAACAGAAGTCAATGTGGACCTGCCCGACTCGCCGGAAACCATCAATGAAGACCCCTACGGCGACGCCTGGATGATCCGCGTCGAGATGAGCGATCCAACCGAGCTCGATGACCTGATGACGGCAGCCGAGTACAAAAAATTCCTGGAAGAACAAGAGAAAGACGAAGAGTGAGCATGCGCTACATTCCCCATACCGACCACGACATTGCGGCGATGCTGGAGACGATCGGGATTGCTACGGTCGAAGAGCTGTTTACTGCTATTCCGGCAGAGTTGCGCGCACGGGCAGCGATCGACCTCCCGCCAGGACGGTCGGAAGCGAGCGTGAGAGCCCACCTCGCAGAACTTGCCGCCCTGAACCGGGTGAGTCCAGACCTCGTGACTTTCCTCGGAGCCGGCGCCTACCCGCACTATGTCCCTGCCGTCGTGGAGCAGATCATCCAGCGCGCCGAGTTCGCCACTGCCTACACCCCGTATCAAGCGGAGGTCAGCCAAGGGACGCTGCAATCGATCTTCGAGTTTCAATCACTGGTGGCAGCACTGTTCGGCTTGGAGGTCGCCAACGCCAGCATGTACGATGGCGCCTCGGCCACTGCCGAAGCGGTCTTGATGGCCAAGCGCGTACTCCCCACCCGGCCGACGGTGCTCCTGCCCCGCTCGCTCCACCCACAGTATCGTCAAGTCGTGCACTCGTACCTCGATGGCCTACCGGGGACCGAAATCGTCGAGCTGCCATGGGCGCCCAACGGACAGCTCGACCTGACCGCCTTCTCCCACCGCCTCGATCAGACGGTCAGTTGCGTCGTCGTCGGTTACCCCAATGTCTTCGGTGTGATCGAAGATGTGGCGCAGATCAGCACCGCGGCGCACCAGGTCGGTGCGCTCGTCGTCACGGTGACGACCGAAGCGCTCGCGTTGGGTCTCCTCAAACCCCCTGGTGCCCTGGGAGCCGATATCGCCGTTGCCGAGGGCCAAAGCTTCGGCATGCCGGTGAGCTACGGTGGACCGGGCGTGGGCCTGTTCGCTTGTCGTCAGCGCCTCCTGCGCAATATGCCGGGTCGGCTGGTCGGGGAGACTGTGGATCACGACGGGCGACGGGGCTTCGTGCTCACCCTGGCGACGCGCGAACAGCACATCAGACGCGAACGTGCCACTTCCAATATTTGCACCAATCAAGGGCTCTGCGCGCTCGCGGCAACGGTCTTTCTCTGTCTGATGGGCAAACAGGGACTGCGGGAGCTCGCTCTCCGCAATGTCAAGAACAGCCATTACACTCACGAGCTGTTACAGCGCACCGGACAGTGTCGAGCCCGCTTTTCCGCCCCCTTCTTCAACGAATTTGTCATCCAGGTGCCGCACGCGCGTGCGGTATGGCAGCGGTTGAAAACCCAACAGCTCATCGCCGGCCTGGTGCTGGAGGACTGGTACCCCGACCTGACCGATTGCCTGCTCCTCTGTGTCACGGAGATGCATCGGAAAGCTGACATCGACCGTTTGGTGCGCGGCCTCGGGGCCATCGACGAGGAAAGGCAGGCAGGGCTATGAACATCACAGAGCGAAAACAGGTGCCCACGGAATCCGTCTCCGACCGGCAGCACCCGCCGCGTCATACCCTGCGGAAAAGAACCCTGCTCGACGAACCGCTCATTTTCGAGCGCAGTGCGCCAGGGCGGATAGGTTATTCACTGCCTGAAGATGAGCTGCCGGTACGCGAGCTCGACCACGACCTCCCCCCCGCGCTCTGCCGCGAGGCACTCGACGGCTTCCCGGAAGTGAGCGAGGGAGAGGTGGTGCGCCACTTTACCCGCCTGTCGCAGTGGAATCTCAGCGCCGCCACCACCCTCTACCCCTTGGGGTCGTGTACGATGAAGTACAACCCCGTCATCAACGAAGTGGTGGCGCGCTTCCCCGGGTTCTCCCACCTCCACCCCCTCGTCCCAGAGGAATACGCCCAAGGGGCGTTGCAACTGCTCGACGACCTGGCCCGTTGTTTGGCTGAGATCAGCGGTATGGACGCTGTCAGTCTCCAACCCGCGGCTGGCGCGCAGGGTGAACTCACTGGAATCAAGCTCATTCACGCCTACCACCGCGACCGCGGTCATCCGCGCAAGACGGTTTTGATCCCGGCGAGCGCTCATGGTACCAATCCGGCGTCTGCCGCACTGTGCGGCTACTCGGTGGTGGAAGTGCCGACCGGTTCGGCAGGGGTGCTCGACACCACGACCGTTGCCGGTTTCGTTGACGCGGACGTCGCCGCACTGATGGTGACAAACCCGAACACGCTCGGCCTGTTCGAACGTGAGATCCTCCAGATCACCGCTCTCCTGCACGCACACGGTGCGCTGGTATACATGGACGGCGCGAATCTCAACGCGCTCATGGGGGTTGCCAAACCGGGCCATATGGGTGCGGACGTCATCCAGTTCAACCTGCACAAAACGTTCTCGACCCCGCACGGTGGTGGCGGACCGGGAGCAGGCCCGGTAGGAGTGAAACAGCACCTCGAGCCGTATCTGCCAATCCCGCGCCTCGTGCGCGACGAGAACGGCTATCGTTGGAGCGAGGCCTTTCCCCGCTCGATCGGCAGGGTACGCTCGTTTTACGGCAACTTCGCCGTCCTCGTGCGCGCCTACGCCTATATCTTGGCCATGGGTGGAGACGGTCTTGCCCACGCCACCCGCATGGCGGTCTTGAACGCGAACTACCTGCGCAAACGCTTAGAACCGGCCTATCACCTGGCCTATCCTGGGCCCTGCCTGCATGAATGCGTCTTTTCGGACGAGTCCTTTCGTCACACCGGGATCAAAACTCTCGACGTCGCCAAACGGCTGCTCGACTACGGGTTTTACGCCCCCACGATCTATTTTCCCCTCGTCGTCAGCGGCGCATTGATGATCGAGCCAACCGAGACCGAAAGCAAAGAAACCCTCGACGAGTTCGCCGACGCTCTGTTGACGATCGCCGCGGAGATCACGAAGCACCCCGATGTACTGAAAGAAGCACCGCTCAACACCCCTGTGAGTCGCCTCGATGAAACGCGTGCCGCCCGCCACCCCGTGCTGCGCTGGACACAAGCGTAAGAGCACCCCTCATCAGGTTCTCGACCCCTTATCTCGGATTCGCGCGCATTTCTGTTGCCGCCGAGGCGGACCAACGGCCCCTCCTGATTTGCATCAGGAGCTGGTACAGTACAGCCGATGAACACGATCGTTATCCGTGGGGCGCGGCAGCATAACCTCAAAAACCTCTCGCTGGAGATTCCGCGCAACGCGCTTGTCGTTATCACTGGCGTCTCTGGCTCGGGGAAATCGTCTCTCGCCTTCGACACGCTCTACGCCGAAGGACGGCGGCGCTATATCGAGTCTCTCTCCGCGTATGCCCGGCAATTTCTCGACCAGCGCGCGAAGCCTGAGGTCGACACCATCGAGGGGCTCGCGCCCGCGATCGCTATCGAACAGCGGGGACTGACGACCTCTCCCCGCTCCACGGTCGCGACGGTCACCGAAATTGCCGACTACCTCCGCCTGCTCTACGCCCGTGTCGGCACTCCCTATTGTCTCACCTGCGCACGGCCTATCGTCCGCCACAGCGTCCCACAGATCGTCGATCAAATCCTGAGCTTGCCCGCAGGGAGCCGGGTCCACGTGCTTGCTCCGATCCGTGTACAGAAGCCACACCTGTTAGCGAGTACCCTGCGCGAACTCCACCTCGCCGGCTTCGTGCGCGTGCGGCTCGATGGCACGCTATACGAGCTCGGCGCGGAGCTCCCTCTGTTGCGCCAGCCTCCTACCAGGATCGACCTGGTGGTAGACCGTCTCGTCATCAAAGGCGACATTAGCCGTCGCCTCGCCGACTCGCTGGAAACAGCCCTCCGCTATGGACATGACGTCGTCACAGTGGTGATCGACGAGCAGGAAGAACGTCTCTACACTCAACGTCTCCTCTGCCCCGAGTGTGGGTTCACCTACCCCGACCTCACGCCAGGATTCTTCTCCCCCAACAGTCCAGAAGGCGCGTGTCCGGCCTGCGATGGATTGGGGGTACAGGCCGCGAACCCATCGCGCCGGAAAACACCCCCCACTGCGCCAGAGGGAGTGGAGAGTGGTCATCCTCCCTGTCCTGTCTGTCGCGGCACGCGTCTGAGAAAGGAAAGCCAGGGTGTCCGCATCCACGGCCGGACGATTGTCGAACTCTGCGCGCTGTCCATTGCTGCTGCCTCCGCCTTTTTCGAGGCGCTCACTTTCACAGGACAACACGCGCACATCGCTGCCCCTCTGTGTCAGGCGATCTCCTCCCGCCTCCGTTTCCTGCGCGAGGTCGGGCTCGACTATCTGACCCTCGACCGTCCCACCAGTACCCTCTCGGGTGGCGAAGCACAACGGATACGCCTAGCGACACAACTTGGCGCTGGCCTCTCGGGCGTCCTCTACGTCCTCGATGAGCCCTCCATTGGGCTACATCCGCGTGACACCACACGACTCGTGGCCGCTTTGCACCGTCTGCGAGATAGCGGCAATACGGTCATCGTGGTCGAACACGACCGCGATACGATTCTCGCCGCCGACTACGTCATCGACTTGGGTCCAGGTGCGGGCGAGCACGGTGGTATGCTCCTCGCTGCCGGCACCCCACACGAAGTGATGCATTCTCCCGCCTCTCTCACGGGCCGGTACTTATCCGGACAGGCAACGATCCCACTACCAGCACGACGTCGCCAGCCACAGCAATGGCTGACCCTGACCGAAGTCTCCCGGCATAACCTCAAGAATATCACCGTTGCCTTCCCCCTCGGCACGCTCACCTGCGTGACCGGGGTCTCGGGCTCGGGCAAGAGCACTCTGGTGCTCGACGTCCTCTTTCCGGCCCTGTCGCATCTTTTACACCGCACGCCGGTTCCGCAGACAGGGCTGCCAGCTCTCTCGGGCTGGCAGTCCCTCGAGAACGTCATTCGAGTCGATCAGACGCCCATCGGTCGTACCCCCCACTCCAACCCGGCGACCTATATCGGCCTCCTGACTCCGATCCGCAACCTGTTCGCACAACTCCCGCAAGCACGGGTGCGGGGCTATGGACCAGAGCGCTTTTCCTTCAATGTCAAAGGCGGCCGCTGCGAAGCCTGCGAAGGGAACGGCATCATTGCCGTCGAGATGCACTTTCTCCCCGATCTGTACGTGGAGTGCGATGTTTGCCATGGCACGCGCTATAACCGCGACACCCTGACAGTGCACTGGCGCGGCAAGAACATCGCGCAAGTGCTCAATCTGACGGTCAGTGAAGCGCTGGAGTTTTTTGCCGACATTCCCACCATCCGTCCCTGGCTGGAAACACTCCGGGCTGTTGGCCTCGCCTATCTGCGGCTAGGCCAACCAGCGCCAACCCTCTCGGGCGGAGAAGCGCAACGCCTGAAGCTGGCGAAAGCCCTGGGGCGCCGGAGCGGCGGGCGGACCCTCTATATTTTGGATGAACCCACTACAGGACTGCACTTCGCCGACATTGCACACCTCCTCACGGCCCTCCAGCTGCTCGTCGACAGTGGCAACACCGTTTTGGTCATCGAACACAACCTCGACGTCATCAAAACGGCTGATTTCATTATCGATCTCGGGCCCGAAGGGGGAGACCACGGGGGAGAAGTCGTCGCCTGTGGCACCCCGGAAGAAGTCGCGCGCGTTGCACACTCTCATACTGGCCGCTGGCTCCGTTCTGTCCTGCAGGGGGAAAACTTACGCAATAGGACAGCAAAAACCTTGACACGAAACGGCGATCGTCCTATCGTAGACACGTAAACTCTACGTTATATCTTCTCGCGTGCGGATGGATAACCCTGCTGTTGTGGCAAACGGCAGGGTACCTGAGGATGGATAGCATGGTGCAAGCGGGTATTGTCATTACTGAAAACGCGGCAAAAAAACTGCGAGACATTCTCGCCCAACAGCAAAAGGAAGGATACGGTCTGCGGGTCAAAGTTGTCGGTGGAGGCTGTTCGGGGCTCTCGTACAAGATGGATCTCGACACGCCGAAGGAGGGAGACCGTATTTTTACTCGTGACAACGTGACGGTTTTGGTCGACCGCAAAAGTTTCCTCTACTTGCGCGGGACAGAGCTCGACTACTCCGACGCGCTCATGGATTCGGGCTTCAAGCTGCGCAATCCCAATGTCAAACGCACCTGTGGCTGCGGCAACTCTTTCTCCGTGTAATTGCAGGCGAGCGCGGGGTCGTGCAGAGATCGAGCTGCTCCACAGAACGCAGAGGAGCGTGAGATGTCGTAAGGATGTCTCTGGATAGAGAGCAACGCAGGTGGTGCTGTGACGAGGTGGAGATGGGGAAGAAGCGCTTCTTCCCCAGGAATGGGAGCGAGGCTTCTCTATGGATGACAAGCAACACAGCAATGGACTTTCGACGCTCTTCCAACCAGAAACGCTCTTACCGACGCAATTCTTCGCTGCCTGGGGACAAAAAGCACCGGCGCAAGGAGAACGCCGTCTCATGGTTGCCATTCTCGCGGACGCGTTAGAGTGCTTCCAGAAGCATTTCCGCGCCACCGACAGCCGTGGACGGCAACTGTGGGCTGAAGCAGAGCGCTGGCTGCTCTCTGACGACACCACCTGGCTATTCTCCTTCGTCAATATCTGTCACACCTTAGGGATTCATCCATTATTCCTGCGCCGAGGTCTGGCGCAGTGGAAAGCGCAGCAACTGGCTCCTGATGCATCCGCGTTGCCCCAGCCACGGACCAAACCGTCTGTGCGGTCGGCAGGGAAGCGGAGCTCTGCCCGCTCCCGTGGGTTGCGCACCCAGAGGAACACGTAGGGATGTAGTGATACTGTGCTCCGTTTTCTCACTCGTCACACCCTGCGCGTACTCTACTGGCTGCTCGAGCTGCTGGCTTGGGCGTGCGGGCGCCGGGCACCCTATAACACCCTCCGCCTAGACCTGAGTGGACCCCTGCCTGAAGGGGGTGGCGCTCCGCTTGCTGCTCTCTGGCGCTCTCCCGGAATCGACTTCCTCTCTCTGATCGCGCTCCTGCGCTGGGCACGCGAAGACCCTCAGATCCGTGCGGTCATCCTTACCGTCGCCGATCTCGACGTCGGGTGGGCACGCGTGCAGGAACTGCGGCGGGCGCTGGCAGGGCTACGCCAAGCTGGCAAACAGGTCTGGGTGTATCTGACGGAAGGTTCCACACGCGACTATTATCTCGCCAGTATCGCCGATGCGATCGTCTTAGCCCCGACAGGCCACCTCGCTGTGACCGGGCTCGCTGCCGAGACGCTCTTTTCAAAGGGACCCTCGATAAACTGGGGATCGAAGCGCAACTGCAGCAAGCAGGGCTCTACAAATCGGCAGGCGAGCCGTTTACCCGCGAGTCGATGTCAGAGCCACACCGCGAAATGCTCAACAGCCTACTGGACGATCTCTACAGCCAAATCGTCGAGGGTATCGCTGCTGCGCGGGGGAAGAGCAAACCCGCTGTCCACTCCTTAATCGACCAAGGGTTATTTCTTGCCCAGGAAGCACGAGCATCCGGGCTGATCGATCACATCGCCTATGAAGACGAAGTTCCGGCTCTGCTAGAGGCAAAAATTGGTCCGGTGCAGCTCATTGAAGCCGACCTCTACCGCCGGCGCCGCCTGCGTGCTATCCGTCGTCACACCTTGCGCACCGATCCGCCCCGGCTGGCCCTCGTTACAGTGAACGGACCGCTCAAACGCGGCGAGACACTGGAAGGACCAGACGGGCTGGAGGCAGTTGGCGCAGCCAGCTTCGCACGTGACCTGAGACGCATCCGTGACGACCGCGGTATCGCCTCCGTCATCGTGCGGGTCTCGAGCCCCGGGGGTTCAGGTGCCGCCGCTGACCTCATGTGGCACGAACTGGACAAAACCCGCCACCAAAAGCCTGTGATTATCTCTCTCGGTGACGTTGCGGCTTCAGGGGGGTATTATCTCGCCTTGGGCGGCACTCCAGTCTTTGCCGAAGAAGGTACGATTACCGGTTCGATCGGTGTGATCGCCGGTAAAGCGGTGCTCCGCGACCTTTACACCCGTCTCGGTGTGCAGAAGGAGATTCTCACCCGTGGTCGTCGCGCCGCCGTGTTTTCCGATTACTATACCTTCACTCCTCCGGAGCGGGAACGGCTCGATTTTGAGGTCCACGCTTTCTACCAAGATTTCGTCGCCAAGGTCGCCCAGTGCCGTGGGTTAAGCACCCATGCAGTCGAGCCCCACGCCCAAGGCAGGGTGTGGAGCGGACGGCAGGCGTGGATCCGCGGCTTGGTCGATGCCATCGGAGGACTTGAGGACGCTGTGAGTGAAGCCAAACGCCGGCTGGGACTCCCGCGAGAGGAGCCGGTGCTCATCGAGAGCTTCCCCAAACCACCCCCGCTGTGGCGCCTCTCCTCCCTCCTGCGCGTCATCCCCCGCGGTCATGCCACCCCCTGGTGGCAGCGGGAACGGGTGTGGACCATCATGCCGGTTACGCTGCACTTTCTGTAAGTCACCGTCAACACGGAGGTTTCATCCAAAGAAAGGAGGGGAGGAACTTGTAATCGCTGGAAGGCTCAGATATGGTTGGCTGCAGTGAAGGATTGGTGCACGCCTATTGACTGCTTCCACTCGGTATTAGGGCAACACTAAGGAGGAAACGTATGGCCACCAACCCAATAGGCGCTCCCCTGCAAAAACCAGTGCAGGAACGAGAAAGCGTCGTCATCCGCTTCGCTGGAGACTCAGGCGACGGAATGCAATTAACGGGGATGCAATTTACCACCGAGTCGGTCCTCGCCGGGAATGACATCGGCACCTTGCCCGATTTTCCCGCAGAGATTCGCGCTCCTGCTGGGACCTTATATGGGGTGAGCGCATTCCAAGTCAACTTTAGCAGCAAAAACGTCTACACCGCTGGGGATGATCTAGACGCTCTGGTAGTAATGAACCCCGCGGCGTTGAAGACGAACCTGCCGGACCTCAAGCCAAACGGTATCCTGATTTATGACACTGCTGAGTTTACCGAGTCGAACCTGAAGAAGGCCGAATACACCCAGAATCCGCTCGAAGACGGTTCGCTCGATAAGTACCAGGTGTACCCCGTAGAAATCACCAAAATTACCACACTGGCCTTGAAAGACCTCAACCTGCCCAACCGCTCGGTGATGCGCTGTCGCAACTTCTTCGCGTTGGGAGTGGTATCGTGGCTCTTCAACCGGCCGATCGAACCGACACAAAAGTGGATCAAGGAGCGTTTCAGGCGCAACCCAGAGGTGATGGAAGCCAACCTCCGTGCGCTGCAGGCGGGGTATCACTACGGTGAGAACACCGAGATCTTTGCTTCGTCCTACGAGGTCAAGCCAGCCCCGATCGCACCGGGGACGTATCGCAATATTACGGGGAATACCGCGACCGCTTTAGGGTTTCTCGCCGCTGCGTACAAGGCTGGATTGCCCCTCTTCCTCGGCAGTTATCCGATCACTCCCGCCAGTGACGTACTGCACGAACTCGCCACTTTTAAGAATTTCAACGTCTACACCTTCCAGGCTGAAGACGAAATCGCTGGTGTTGGCTCTGCGCTTGGCGCAGCCTTTGGTGGGGCAATTGGGATCACCACCACTGCGGGCCCTGGCATGAACCTGAAGGCAGAGACGATCGGCTTGGCCGCTGCGGTGGAGCTGCCTCTGGTCATCACCGATATTCAGCGCGCCGGCCCCAGCACCGGCATGCCGACCAAACCCGAGCAAGCAGACCTCTTACAAGCTCTCTATGGCCGTCACGGCGAGGCGCCACTCCCCGTGATTGCCGCGGCTACGCCAGCCGATTGCTTTTATGCCGCCTTCGAAGCTGTTCGTATCGCGGTCAAATACATGACCCCGGTCATCCTCCTCACCGACGGCTACCTGGCAAATGCGTCGGAGCCCTGGCTGTTACCCGCAGTGTCCGACTTGCCGGAGATCAAGGTCGAATTCCGTACCGACCCGCACGGATTCTTCCCTTACTTGCGCGACGAAACCACCCTCGCACGTCCCTGGGTACGGCCAGGTACCCCTGGGTTAGAGCACCGCATCGGTGGACTGGAGAAGGACTACCTGACCGGGAACATCAGCTACGCACCGCTCAACCACGAACAGATGGTGCGGGTCCGCTATCGCAAAATGGCGAAGATCACGCAGGACATTCCCCCTACCAAAATCGATGGCCCGGACAGGGGGAAACTGCTGGTCATCGGGTGGGGGAGTACCTACGGCTCGATTGCAGCGGCAGTGAAAGAATTTCAAGAGCAGGGGAAAGCGGTCTCCCACGTCCACCTGCGTTACCTCAACCCACTGCCAGCCGACTTAGGTGGGATCATCGCCCGCTTCGACAAGGTGCTCGTGCCAGAAATGAACATGGGCCAGCTGCTGCGGGTGTTACGGGCCGAGTACTTGGTCGATGCTGTCGGTCTCAATAAGATCCAAGGCAGACCCTTCAAGGTCGCAGAAATCGCTGCCAGAATCGCTCGCATGCTGGAGGAATAACGATGAGTACAGCAAGCGCTCCCAAATTGACGCGGAAAGATTTCGTCACCGATCAGGACGTGCGGTGGTGCCCTGGGTGTGGGGACTACTCTATCCTCGCCCAAGTGCAGAAAGTGTTCCCGGAGCTGGGCGTGCCGCGCGAGAACATCGTCTTCATCTCCGGCATCGGCTGCTCGAGCCGCTTTCCCTATTACATGAACACCTACGGCTTCCACTCCATCCACGGCCGCGCACCGGCGATCGCCACCGGGCTCAAAGTGTCGCGTCCTGACCTGATGGTATGGGTCGTGACGGGTGACGGCGACGGGTTGAGCATCGGCGGTAACCACCTCATCCATGCGCTGCGGCGGAATGTCGATCTCAAGATCCTCTTGTTCAACAACCGCATCTATGGGCTGACAAAAGGCCAATACTCCCCGACATCCGAGCTGGGCAAGATCACCAAGTCCACCCCCCTGGGCTCCGCCGATCACCCTCTCAACCCGCTCCTGCTTGCTCTCGGCGCAGATGCGACCTTTATCGCCCGTACGATCGACGTCGAGGCCAAGCACCAACAGGACATCATCCGGCGTGCGGCGGAACACAAAGGTTCGGCATTCGTCGAGATTCTGCAAAACTGTAACGTCTACAACGACGGCGCCTTTGCCGCCCTGACGGACAGGGAAACCAAAGCCGACACCCAGTTGGTGCTCGAACACGGCAAACCGATGATTTTTGGCAAAAACCGAGACCGCGGCATTCGTCTCAACGGCCTCACCCCAGAGGTGGTGACCTTAGGGAATGGGGTGAGTACCGCTGATCTGTTAGTCCACGACGAACACGATCCGGTCATTGCCTTTCTCTTAAGTCGCATGGCACCGCCGGAGTTCCCCACGCCGATCGGGGTGCTCCGTGTCGAGCAGAAACCCACTTTTGACGCTCTTATGAATCGCCAAATCGAGGAGGCGAAAGCCAAATTTGGGGAAGGAGATCTCGAAAAACTCCTCCACCGCGGTGACGTGTGGACAGTCCCTTAACCTTTGCTCGCCGCTGCTGCAGGCCCCTGATATTGCCCGTGAGCAATGAATCCGCTAATCAGGGGCCTGTATTCTGTACTCATGCCACTCTCCCTCCGTATCCCCTGTCCCCAGTGCGGGACGATACTCTCTCGCAAGCCGGCCGGTCGCTGCCCTGACTGTGGTGCGCCTGTCTCCGACCATGTCGCGGCCGCCCGCGAACGGGAAGAACGTATCGAAAAGGTCGTCGCCGTCGTTGGCACTCTCCTCGTTCTGCTCGTCTTTCTGTTCACTAACGGCCTCGGCTTACTCGAAGGCATCCTGATGTACGCCGCCGCGGGGGCAGCGATGTTCTACTTAGCCAAGAAGACGTTTTCACCGAATCGTTCACGAGAGGATTAGGTATGGACGCAAAAGAGCTCCTGCGCATGAATACACCTAAACTCCGCGAGGAAGCGATGAAGATTCCCGGCATCGTCGGGGTCAGTGCTATGAAGAAAGAGGAACTCATCAAGATCCTCGCCAAAGCGCACGGCATCGAGTTGACGCAGAGGAGCGCCAGTGCGGAGAAAACCGAAATTAAAAAGCAGATCCGCGCCCTCAAGGCGCAGCGAGACGACGCCCTGGCGCGCAAGGCGTACAAAGAACTGAAACAGATCCGGCGAGGGATTCGTACCCTCAAACGTCGCACCCGTGCCTTAGCGCGCGCCGCCAAGACCGGAGCTGCAGCCACCCCCACTCAGGCATCCTAGCGTTCGACCACGAGAGATATTCCCCATGCAAGTTCGTCTCCACACAGCTTCTCTTCCCGCCATCACCAGCGAGGTCCTCGTCGTCCCTCTCACGCCAGAGGAACTCGACAGCGAGCACTTGCGTACGCTCGACGCTACGCTCTCTGGTCTCGTGCGGGACTATCTGCAACGGAGCGGCTTTAGAGGGAAAGAAGGGGAATTGCTGCGGATCCCGACCCAGGGGCACCTGCCCAGCCGCGATCTCTTCCTCGCAGGCCTCGGGAAGCGTGACCAGGTGGAGACCGAGACCTGGCGCCGGGTTGCAGGCCGGGTACACAAGGACGCCAAAGTCCTCGGCACCCGCCAGCTCGCTTGGTTTTTTCCTCCTGCCGATGCCACAGAAGCCACGCTGGCAGCGGTGTTGGAAGGAACCCTGCTGTCAGGGTACACCTTCGACAAATACAAATCCGAAAAGAATACTAAACCTGCGGTAGAGACTCTGACCCTGGCCGGCCCGACCCTGCACGAGACTCCAGCGCTGCTGTCTGCTCTAGAAGTGGTGCAGCAGACCGCCGCCGGAGTGTTTCTTGCACGTGACCTCGTGAACGAACCCGCTTCGGTCTCGACCCCCTCCTATTTGGCAGAGCAAGCCGTGCGCCTCGCAAAAGGGAACGGGATCAAGAGCCGCATTCTGGGGCTCAAGCAGATTCAGGCAGCGCGCATGGCAGGGTTGCTCGCTGTCGCCCGCGGGAGTGCAGAAGAACCGCGTTTCATCACCCTGGTGTATACCCCGAAGGGACGAGCGAAGAAGAAAATCGCACTGGTCGGCAAAGGTCTGACCTTCGACTCCGGCGGCCTCTCTTTGAAGCCGGCCAAGTCGATGGAAACGATGAAACTCGACATGTCTGGCGGGGCAACCGTGCTTGGCGTGATGCACGTCATTGGGCAACTCAAACCCCCCGTGCAAGTGACTGCATATATTCCGGCAACAGAGAACATGCCGAGCGGCAGCGCCCAGAAGCCAGGAGATATCATCCGCTATCGCAACGGCAAAACGGTCGAGGTGCTCAATACCGATGCCGAGGGTCGCCTGATTTTGGCAGACGCGCTGATCAACGCTGTAGCGGACGGAGCGGATGTTATCATCGACCTCGCGACTCTGACCGGCGCCTGTGTGGTGGCCCTAGGGCCGCAAATCGCCGGCTTATTCAGCAACAATCAAGACCTCGCCGCTGCTCTATTACGGTGCAGCAAAGAGAGTGGCGAGCCGCTGTGGCAACTCCCCCTGGTCAAAGAATACAAAGACGACATCAAAAGTACGGTTGCTGACATCAAAAACACCGGCAGCGGCAGTGCGGGCGCGATCGCCGCGGCGCTGTTCTTGGAAGAATTTGTCGGCGGTGTACCGTGGGCGCACCTCGATATCGCTGGCCCAGCCTTCACGGAAAAGGACGGTCCGTACACTCCCAAAGGCGGCACCGGCTTCGGCGTCCGTACCCTCGTGCGGTATGTGCTGAGTGTAGAATAGCGGCGAGTGCACCAGACGTTCATACGCCGCCTCGATCCAGACAGATCGGCTTTGGGAGGCTGTAGGATTAGGTGAGAGTGTTCGGGTATCAGAACGCAGGCATGACAGAGGAGCACGACCCAAATCCCCAGCTCCGACCTCCATCCCTCTCCTGGAATTAATAGATCCCAAGTCGTCAACGGCATTCTTGAGTCTTTTGCTCCGTTCACTCAGCTGCTGCCGTGCTCCCGGTCCTCACCAGGAGGGACGACGCTCCCACACACCTCTACACGATGAAGCGCCTCGGCTCTCACTGGTCACCTCGCGCACGGATGCTGTCCTTGCCATTTTAGCGCAGGAGGTCCCTGCGTATGTCGTCCCTCACCCAACTCCAACGGCAGCTCGTCACCTGCACCTGCTGCCCACGACTCGTGGCCTACCGCGAACGCGTCGCACGCGAGAAGGTCAAACGCTATCGCGATTGGGACTATTGGGGCAAACCGGTCCCCGGTTTCGGCGACCCTTACGCACGGGTACTCGTCATCGGCTTGGCACCGGCCGCCCACGGTGGGAATCGCACCGGCCGCGTCTTTACGGGCGACCGCAGCGGCGACTGGTTGTACACTGCACTATACGAGGCTGGCTTCGCCAACCAACCGACTTCGGTTCACCGCCGGGACGGGCTCACACTGCGCGACTGCTACATCACCGCGGCGGTCCACTGTGCCCCACCAGGGAACAAACCCTTGCCAACCGAATTCGCCGCCTGCCGGCCTTACCTACGGCAGGAACTGCTTTTATTGTCGCGCGTCCGCGTCATCGTCGCGTTAGGACAGCTCGCCTTCTCCGCTTACCTCGTCGCCCGACGGGAGTTGGGTCAGCCCCTCCCCACCCCACGACCACAATTCGGTCATGGACGCACCTACACGCTGGGCGACGTCACGCTGATCGGCTCGTACCACCCAAGCCAACAAAATACCTTCACCGGGCGGCTGACACGGGAGATGCTGGCAGCGGTCTTCCGCCAAGCAAGGGCACTGGTCGATCAGCCGTGATCACACAGCAGAGAGAGATTCTCGGCCACACCGTCTCCTCCAGCCCCTCTCCCACGATAGAAAGACCGCGCCCTGCTAGGGAAAAATGGCGTTGATGACTTCCTCGATGGCACGTTGGGATTCGACATCATCCGTGAGGGAACGGGAGACCGCAACCGTGCAGGCGCGGCGTGGAGGGACTCCCCGTTGCATGAGCTGACCGGCATAGATCAACAATCTGGTGCTGACCCCCTCTTCGAGCCCACTCGCCTTGAGGTGCCGCACCTTCTCACCCAATCGCGCCAGATCCAGAGCGGTCTCAAATTCCAACCCGCTTTCGTGGGCAATCACTTCAGCTTCCTTATCCCGCGGCGGATAGGTGAAATCGATCGTCACGAAGCGCTGGCGGGTAGAGTGCTTGAGGTCTTTGAGAATGCTCTGGTATCCGGGGTTGTAAGAAATCACCAGCAAGAAGTCAGGGTGGGCCTCTAAAATCTCTCCTTTCTTGTCGATCGGCAGGATACGGCGGTGGTCGGTGAGCGGGTGAATGAGGACGATCGTGTCCTTGCGAGCTTCGACGATTTCGTCGAGATAACAGATGGTGCCAAGCCGGACGGCCTGGGTCAGCGGCCCGTCGATCCAGACGGTTTCATCCCCCTTGATCAGGTAACGACCGACGAGATCACTGCCTGTCAAGTCTTCATGGCAGGCGACAGTAATGAGATTGCCAGGAATCCCGTCTTTCTCCTCCTTCATCAAGGAGTACGCCATGTATTCAACGAAGCGGGTTTTCCCGCAGCCGGTCGGCCCTTTGAGGAGCACCGGTAAGCGGCAGTCGTAGGCCGCACGGAAAATCTCCACTTCGTCACCGATCGGCAAATAATAGGGAGCTGCAGCGTGGGGCGGATGGGAACTCATGCGCTGATCGTTTCCATGATTTTTTGCGTGTCAAGGTCGATCAAATCAACCTTGGCCGCGCTGTTCATCCCGGCCGTGTTCTTCGCCTCGGCAATCTGGGCGCGCAACCGCTGCACGAGGCGCTGGCGAATCTCCGCCGGCATTCCCTCCATGGGGAAGTTTTGTAAGAACACGCGGGCCTCCGTCGCTGTTGGCCACTCGATGCGCGTGATTCGCGATCCCATAATCTGTTGCTCACGCAGGATCTTCTCCACCGCTTGTTGGAACGGTGAACGGTTCGTCCCGCTCGCCGGGACCGACGAGGCAGGAGAGGGAGCGTTGCCGTCGAGCTGCGCAAGCACTTGGTCGATACGCGCCTGAATAGTGTGGTCGGTGGTGAGAGACTTGGCACGCAGGAGCGACTCCCGCGCCTTTTCGCGCTGCCCTTTCTCGTGGTAGGCGATCCCAAGGTTAAAGTGGGCTTGGAAAAAAGAGGGGTCTTTGGCGATCACCGCCTGGTACTCGGCGACCGCACGGTCGATCTCGTTCGTGTACAGATACATCGTCCCCAGATCGGTCCGGACGTTTGGATCTTCAGGTCGCTGGGCCAGGTATTTCTGATAGTAGTCAATCGCCTTGGCGTACTCTTCAAAATCGTAATACACGTTGCCTATCCCCCGCAGGGCGTCTGGGTCATCGGGAACCAAGGTCAGAATGTGGCGATAGGAGGCCAGCGCAGCGCTCCGATAGCTCGCGTCCACCTGAGAGGCGCGGAATTGCAATTCGGCAAGCGTCTTCCAGGTTTGCACGTCCTGGGGGGCCGCGTTCGCTTTCTCAACCAACTCAGCAATCCGTTTCTTCACCTCCTCGGGTAGCGCAATGGGAGGATGATTCTGTGGTAGCTGCTGAGATCCACCTGCAGCAGCCGGCCCAGAGGTCCCCGCTGTCCCCGCAGGAAAGGGGTGAGAGCGTAAGACAGCAAACCACAGTCCTGTTCCGGCCACCAGATAGAACACGAGCACTCCGAATCCAGGAGCGAGCGCCTGCCAGGAGGACGCGGTGTTGGCGCGCTTTCCCGCACTTTTCTGCGCTCCCGGCAACATTTCCCCACACGCAGCGCAAAAGTTTGCCTGAGGAACGGTTCTGACACCACACTGCGGACAAAAACGTGCCGTTGCCATCTCTCGTCAGTGCCCCCCTGCAGAGGAACGAGCGGTCGTCTCTCACGCAAAGATGTACATGGAGCAATAGGTAGCAGCAATCCCTACTCGGAGCTAGATCGGTCTTCTCTCACCACTGCGTCCCTCTTGTTGACAGCTCTGCAGCCTGGCAGTTAAGGTGCTGACGTGTGCGT
>JANWXO010000350.1 GCA_025057295.1 Candidatus Binatia bacterium
TTCCGTGACTGCCTGGTGTCGCCGCGTTCGGCCAAGGAGTACGGCGTCCCGACGAACGGGGCTTCCCGCAGCGAGGCACCGGAGTCACTCGAGATGCTCGCCGGGGACATCCCGGCTGCCGACATCCTTCACCACCTCGACACCGGCGTCTATATCAACCACGTATGGTATCTCAACTACTCGGACCGCACCGCCTGCCGCATCACCGGACTGACCCGCTTTGCCACCCTGTGGGTCGAAGACGGTGTCATCCAGGCCCCGCTTACGGTGATGCGGTTTGACGACACCCTCTATCGCGTGTTGGGAGAGAACTTGCTGGGATTGACCCGCGAACGGGAATTCCTGCTCGACCCGAGCACCTATGGCGCACGCTCGACCAGTAGCAGTCGCGTGCCCGGCGCGTTGGTCGCGGACTTTTCGTTCACGCTGTAACGCTCATACGCGGAGCTATCTACCCCGTGGCCGCAGCCATTCCAACACCACCTCCGGGGAAGAGGCCGGGTAACAGGTGTCGCAGACAGGCGAATAATAGATATTGATCCACCACAGTCGTTGCCCACACTGCGGACATGGGGCTGGATCCTCAGCATACAACACAGCTGATTCTTTCGCGCCGCCGGTACCGGAGCGCAAGAGGCGGAGAATCTCGGGCTTATACGTCCTGAGCAGCGTCGCCAGCTCAGGAGTCACCTTGTGCGCGGGGGAAACCGCGAGCGTGTCTCCCTGCGGGATCAATTGGAAGCCTTGCCGGATCAGGTCAGCAACAAAAGTCCGCACGTCGAACATTCTCTCTCCTCCCTCGACCTATCCACTGGACAGTACCCTGCTTTCCACCTCGGGACGCAGGTGCACCAGGGGGAACAGCACGAAGAATGCACTGAGCAACAACAGCACAACAACCACCGCGTACCGCGTTTCTGGACGGCCTCGACCCGCTAGATAGGCAATGCCGACGACAGCGATGATCGCGTACGCACCGGTGACGACCACCATGAGTGACAATGGGTCCATAGGCACCATCTGCATGTGCCACACCCAGCAGCAAACCCAGTGCCAAGCCCCCCAGTTGCATACGCCTTGGTTTTTCCGAGAAAATACGCCAGATTCGCCTTTAGTCCACAAGGATCTGGCAGACCTGCGACACAGCACATCGGGCAGCGGTGGTCCACTCGCCCGAGACCGCGATACAAAAGCTGGGAAGAACACCCGGTTGCCTGTTCCTCATCGGGTAGATCCTCCCGATTGCACGAGCGCAGGAGTCGCTCCTGTCTGCTGAGGGCACAGGCGGTCAAGCAGGAAAGTGTTCTGTGGTATAGCTGGTGGCAAAGGAGGGACTGGGTATGGCCACGAACGATGTCTGCTCTCTTTCTATCACACAACTCGCCGCACAGATCAAAAGGCGAACACTCTCGCCGGTCGAGGTCACGCGCGCCTATCTCGACCGGATCCAGGAGGTCGATCCCCAGCTCAACAGCTACCTTACGGTCACGGCCGAGCAGGCGCTACACCAGGCAAAAACGGCCGAAGCCGCCCTGTACAGCCATGCCCCACTCGGACCACTCCACGGCATTCCTCTCGCCTACAAAGATATTATCTTCACGCAGGGCATCGCCACCACCTGCGCCTCGCGAGTGCTGAAAGACTTCGTGCCCCAGTACGACGCGACAGTCATCGAGCGCTTACGCGCGGCAGGGGCGGTAATGTTGGGCAAGTTGAACATGAACGAGTTCGCCACCATCATCCCCAGCCCGTTCTTCGGGCGAGTCAACAACCCCTGGAACCTCGCGCACACTCCTGGTGGCTCCAGCAGCGGCTCAGGCGCGGCCGTAGCAGCAGGTTTATGTGCCGGATCGCTCGGCACGGACACGGGCGGCTCTATTCGCATCCCAGCCGCATTTTGCGGCATTGTCGGGTTGAAAGCCACACACGGCCGTATCAGTTTGCACGGGGTGATCCCATTGGCGTGGTCGTTGGACCACGTCGGCCCCATGACCAGGACGGTGCACGATGCAGCCTTGCTGCTCCAGGTTCTTGCCGGGTACGACCCACAGGATCTTGTCTCGCGCGAGGTCCCGGTTGTGGACTACACGGCCCAGCTGACCGGCGAGGTCTCTGGGCTTCGGCTCGGTATCCCGGCACGTTTTTTCCCTGATCTGACCGATCCCGAAGTGAACGAGGCGTTTACTGCTGCCGTGCGGGTGCTCGAAGGGCTCGGTGCACGGATAGAAGAAGTTCAGCTCCCTCCCCTCGACACTGCATGGTCTCTCGCGCAGGTCATTATCAATGGCGAGGCCAACCTCTGGCACGCGCCCTATCTCCAGACCCAGGCAGAGGACTATGCCCCCCAAGTGCGCAAGTTCTTGGAGCGCGGGCGAGAGACCCTTGCCACGGAGTACGTCAAAGCCCAGCGTGCGCGAGCGCAGCTGCGCCGTGACTGCCTGGCCGTCTTTCGTCACATCGACGCCCTGCTCACTCCAGGAGAGCTGATTCCGCCACCTCCCCATGACGCCCGGACTGTCACCATTGACGGTCGAGACGTCAACCTCATGGCAGCGCTGATCTCAGCCACCTGCCCGTTTAATCTCACCGGTCAGCCCGCCTTGACCCTGCCGTGTGGGTTTTCCCACGCCGGACTCCCCCTCGCCCTGCAAATCGTGGGGAGACCCTTCGACGAGGCGACTGTGCTACGGATAGGGCACGCGTACGAAGTCCACACCTCCTGGCATGAGCGACGCCCTGCACTGCACGGAGCGACCGGACCACAGACAGAGACCGACCAGCGACACTAGCGCGTCGTGGTAAGGTCTTCAGTACGGCTCGACACGGCGAGCGGCACCTTGGCGGAGGAACGCTCTCGTTCGTCTGTGACAATAAGCCCATCGCGAAAAAGAATACGCCGCCGGGCGAAGGCGGCGATCTCGGGCT
>JANWXO010000351.1 GCA_025057295.1 Candidatus Binatia bacterium
CTGCTGCCCGCTCGTCGCCAGATCCACGACCTCTTCCTCGAACACGTGATGGCCCAGGCCCCGGGCTACCGCACCCTCATGTCTTGGACGGGAGCGCCGAGTCTCCCTACGCCTGCCGCTGTCGGGATGATCATCGAGACCTTGGCCCGACGTGAAGGGATCAACGTGATCGGCGTAGATATCGGCGGGGCCACTACCGATGTCTTCTCGGTTTTCCACGGAACCTTCAACCGCACGGTGAGCGCCAATCTTGGGATGAGCTACAGCATCGCCAACGTCGTTGCCGAAGCTGGACTGGCGAACATCCGTCGCTGGCTGCCGTTCGCCTTCGACGAAGAGACTCTCCGCGACCAGATCAAAAACAAGATGATCCGCCCGACAACGATCCCCCAAACCGTCGCGGACCTGCAAATCGAGCAGGCGATTGCCCGCGAGGCTCTACGGCTCGCATTGGAACAGCACAAGCAGCTTGCCGTTGGCCTCAAAGGCGTGCAGCAGGAACGCTCGGTGGGCGACGCCTTTGAGCAACTCGCGTCTGGACAGAGCTTGATCGACCTGTTCGCGCTCAATCTGATTATCGGCAGCGGTGGCATTCTGTCCCATGCTCCTCGCCGCGTGCAAGCGATGCTGATGCTCGTCGATGCCTATGAGCCTCTCGGTCTTACCCGCCTCGCCGTTGACAGTATCTTTATGATGCCGCATCTCGGGGTGCTTGCTACGGTCAACGCGCAGGCCGCGACCGAAGTGTTGATCAAGGATTGTCTCGTTCCGCTCGGGACCTGTGTCGCTCCGAAAGGGACAGGCAAAATTGGCGAGCGCTGCTTTTCCTATCGTCTCCTCTTGCCAGACGAGTGCGTCCGCGAGGGCGACCTCTCCGTGGGTGACCTGCGACTCCTCCCCCTTGCGTGCGGGCAAGAGGCGGGCATCGAGTTGACCCCTGCCAAGGGTTTTGACTTTGGCGCCGGGAAGGGCAAGAAAATCAGTGGCAGAGTCAGTGGCGGTGTCGTTGGCCTTTTGCTCGATGCCCGTGGTCGGCCTCTGATGATTGCCAGTGATGACGCAACCCGCGTCCGCCAGCTGCACGCCTGGGCACAGGCGGTGGACCTGTATCCGGCGCTGGAGAGGAACGGCGAGGGGGGATGAAAGCATGGCGCATGCGTACACTCCTGGGTTACGGGTGACTCCGGATACTACCGTTCGCAAGAGTCGCCTCCTCCCTATCCCTGGAGAGGTGCTTGTTGCTGTCGGTCAACAGGTTGCAGCAACCACAGTGGTCGCTCAAACTGCCTTACCTGGCCGCATCTACCCGGTGAACGTGGCACATCACCTCGGTATCGCTCCCGCCGAGCTCCCCTCTTACATGGTCAAGAGAGAAGGGGAAGCGGTGCAAAAAGGAGAGCCGATCGCCCAGAATAGACCTTTGATCAAATGGTTGCAGACACAGGTGCGGGCACCGGTGAGCGGAGTTATCGAAAGCATCTCGACGGTGACCGGTCAGGTGTTTCTGCGCGAGCCACCCACACGCCTGCACCTGCCGGCCTACATTGAGGGCACCGTCGTCGAAGTCCTCCCTGCCCAGGGGGTTGTCGTGGAAACGCGCTGTGCGTTCATCCAGGGGATTTTTGGGGTTGGAGGAGAGACGAGCGGGGTGCTGAGCCTTGCGGTGTCCAGTCCAGACGAGGAGTTGACGGCGCATCGGCTGCACGCCAGCTATCACGGGCACATCGTGGTCGGTGGGGCGCTCGTCCGCCTCGAAGCGTTCCTCCGGGCGCGCGAGATCGGGGTAAAGGCGCTTGTCGTCGGTGGCGTCCACGACCGTGATCTCAAAGAGTTGCTCGGTGGCGACCTCGGGGTGGCGATCACCGGCAGCGAGCAGATCGGCTTGACCCTGATCATCACCGAAGGGTTTGGCAGGATTCCCATGGCGCGGCGCACGTTTGACCTGCTTGCCGCGAAGGCTGGGCAACAGGCTTCTTGTAATGGCGCGACGCAGATCCGCGCTGGGGTGATCAGACCAGAAGTGATCATTCCGCTCGAGCCTCCTTGTCCTACGGTGTCTCCGGCGTCTGCTCCCCGATCTCGAGGAGCAGGGATTCGCGAGGGAGCCATGGTCCGTGTCATCCGCGAGCCCTATTTTGGCCTTCTCGCCCGCGTCAAGGCCTTACCGGCGGAGTTGCAACGCATCCCGACCGAGAGCACCGTCCGTGTCCTCATCGCCACACTTCCCGATGGACAGGATGTGGTGATCCCGCGTGCGAATGTCGAAATGATCGAGGAGTAGCGGTGAGAAGAGACAGCCGGGGGGTGGGGACGAAGAATGGGGAGAGAGAGAAGAGCCGGAACTGTCTTCGTCTCTTTTTCCTCTCTCTTCTGCTCTGCTGTTTCCTCGGTCCTTCCGGCCTCGCCGCCGAACTCTCTTTCCAATTCAACCTCGAGGCATTTGATATGCCTGGCGATGGTGGGGGCAGTATCGGGCTACGCTGGCAGCATGCCCTCCCGGTAGCCCCCCTGCGCAGGGCCGAGGATGCCTACGTCTATCGCATCTTCATGCGCGCACAACGAGAAGAGGAATTCCAGCAGATCGCCGAGTTTCCCGTTAGGTCACATTTCGAGAGCGAGGTGAGTAGTCCATGGTGGGTGTGGGGAGCTGCGTCGCCCCAGCGGCACTTTTTCCAGATCACAGCATCTGCCGGTCTGCAGCTGGAAAACGGCACGCGGTACTTTTTTCAGGTGGTCCTGACCGATGGTCAGCACACGTTTGCGAGCGCCGTCGTGTCGGCCGTGCCTCGCGCCAACCTCTTCAATTGGGCGAAGTTGAATAATTTTGTTCTCATGCTGGCCTTCAGCGCCACCGTGCTGTTCTGGATTCACCGCGCCCGCCAGAACTCCCAGATTTTCCTGCGCCGCATTCCCGGCCTCGAT
>JANWXO010000352.1 GCA_025057295.1 Candidatus Binatia bacterium
GAGCCCTCATTTTCTCCGGGTATGCTCTGGTCCGCCAGGAAAGAGGGCAAGAAGGGATTCTCCGCATACAGCAGGGGTTACGTGCCTACAACGAAACCGGAGCAACGCTGAGCCGGCCGCTGTTTCTTGGACTGCTCGCAGATGCCTATGGCAGGGTTGCTCGCCCCCAAGAGGGACTCAGGGTGCTGGCCGACGCACTAGCGGTAACCCAGAACAACGGGTTGCGACTCCAGGAAGCCTGGCTGCAGTGGCGCAAGGGCGATCTGCTGTTACAGGAGGCGGAGACACCGCGCTCCCACCGGTCCTCACCCACGGCGCAACGGATCGCCGAGACCTGCTTTCAGCAAGCGCTCAACTTAGCACGGCACTACCAAGCCAAGTCGCTCGAACTCCGGGTCACAATGAGTATGTGTCGTCTGTGGCGCCGCCAGGGCAAGAACGCCGATGCTCGCCGCCTGCTCGCCGAGATTTACGGATGGTTTACCGAAGGCTTCGATACCGCAGACCTCCAGGAAGCGAAAACGCTGCTCGATGAACTCAGCGAGTAGGGTGCGCCCTCACTGATTGGGTACCCACGTGCCCCTCCACGCATCACGCCTCATCGCTCCAGATTTTTCCCGGATTGAGAATATTTTTGGGATCGAAAAGCCGCTTGATCCCTTTCATCAGCTCCAACGCTGCGCCGTGTTCTTGCCGGACGTATTTGCGGCTGCCAAGCCCGATCCCATGTTCTCCCGACGCTGTCCCCCCCATGGAAAGCACGAAGGAGACGATGTCGTCCTTGGCCCGATTGGCGGCAGCCCAACGCACCAGGTCACGGGGGTCTTCGCGCAGCAGGGCGTGCAAGATTCCCAACCCCGCATGGCCAAAGGTGTAGAGGACGACACCGTAGCGGGCGGCAATGGCGTAGCTCTCCGCAACCACGTCTGGAAGACGAGAAATGGGAAACCCCAGATCGGTGCGGATCGTCTGGGCCTGGGGATTCAGCGCCTGGATGGCACGAGTCGTAAAGTGGCGCACCTCCCACGGGTTGCGTCCACCGGGGAGGACGATCAGCGTTCCTCCGTGCTCTTCACACAGCGCCTGGGCGCTCGCAAAGACCTCTTCTACCGAGCTAGGAGACCCATGCACTTCCACAAACAGAGACGGCTTTTCTTCCAGGCCAAACCCCTGAAACCGGTTGAGGGCGGCAATGGAACGTCGGTCGAGGAACTCCGCAGCGGCCAAGTCGACTCCGTACCGCATCATCGTCGCGATCGCCGTCACCGCCGCCTGCTCCGAAGGGAAGGTAAACGCTCCCTGTTTTCTGCCCTGCGGTAGGCCGACGAGCGCAAGGGTCAGTTCCGTGGCAATCGCCAGCGTGCCCTCGGAACCGACCAGCAGTCCCAGCAGGTGATAACCAGAGGACGTTTTGCGACAGCGGGTTCCCAAGCGCAGCACTTCGCCGGTGCCGGTCACCACCGTAGCGGCTTTGACGTGTTCGCGGGTCCCGCCATACTTGACCGAGTAGATGCCACTGGCATTGTTGGCCACCATCCCCCCGATGGTAGCGACATCTGCACTGCCCCCAGGAGAAGGAGGAAAGAAAAGACCGTAGGGTTTGAGCTGCTCGTTGAGACGGTTGTAGACGATCCCGGGCTGGACTGTTACTTGCAGATCCTCCGCGTGCACGGCCACGATCCGATCCATGCGCGAGAGATCCAGCACGATACCACCATGCACCGGGATAGGATTCCCTTCCAGGCTGGAACCGGCACCGCGCGCCGTGAGGGGGATCTCGTGGGCCGAGGCATAACAGACTACCCGGCTGACCTCCTCGGTCGACAGCGGCCACACCACGACATCGGGGAGAACCGGCGCACAGGAAGACTCGTCACGCGCAGCCTGTTCACGGTCAGCCAGCTTCGTCGAGACACGCTCAGGTGCGGTGAGCGCAGCAAGCTCCTCCACCAAGAGCATACGGCCTCCTTATCCAACGCACGGCGATGGATACAGCAAAAAATCGCTCAGCTAGACAAGACAGTCAAGAATTTGCCGCCCAGAGAAAAAATTACACCGCCGCCTTGTGTCCCTGTGCCAGTAACACGACAAGGAATATAGCGGCTCTCGACCTGTTCTTGCCGCCACAGTCAGGGACTCGCGATCCCGCAGTCAGGAGGATTCTTCGCAAAATCGAGGGGATCGCAAGGTCCGAGCCCTGCTCTTCTGCACGTGCTGGAGTGGAGCAGAAGTTGGCAAGATATTTGCTCTATCCTGTAGAGCCAAAAAAGGACGGGGGGTACACAGCATGCACAGACCCAAAGCCAAGCAACCGCAGTCACGGCGTTCGACCGCCAAAACGGGAAGACGAACCAAAACCGCACCAGCAACCCGAGCGGGACGGCGTTCGGCCTCGCGCGCGAAGGAAACGTCTTCCGGGCAAACGCACGACCTCACGACTCCGACCTTGTCCCCTTGCTCTCTCTTTGGGCCGGACGGCAAAGAACGGCCCGCGTGGGAGTTACGGGTGGGGGACATCTTGTTTGGGCGGGCGGACTCCAAAGAGAGCCTGCTCGCGTACTACGCTCGTCTGCATGAACCCATGCCGAGTGGCCATTGGCGCGAGCGGTCGTGGCAACCGCCACGCCGTGGGAGGCGGCGTTTCCGCGCTGCTCAGG
Organism: Candidatus Binatia bacterium; assembly: GCA_025057295.1. GTDB lineage: Bacteria > Desulfobacterota > Binatia > Bin18 > Bin18 > JANWXO01. Next base: position 2,658 of record JANWXO010000352.1, read on the forward strand.
TCGGACAGGACGCACGGCCCGATCTGGACGAGCTCGAGCTCGAAGAAACACACCTGTTGACCCCCTGGGGTTGAGGCAGACGGGCTGAGTTGATAGGAGCTGTTTACAACCGCTCATCCGCTCACCGGTATGCTGAAAGCGATCTTTTTCGATCTCGATGGCACCTTAGCTGATGATAGTGCGCCGATCACCGACGCCTTATCTCACGCCTGCCAGGTGGTCTGCCAGCGCTGGGCATGGC
>JANWXO010000353.1 GCA_025057295.1 Candidatus Binatia bacterium
CGCAGGATTTACCTGACGGGACTCTCCGATGGCGGGATCTTTACCTACCTGTTAGGGATCGGGCAGGCACCCCTGTTTGCCGGCATTGCGCCGATCGCTGGAGAGCTTCACCCTATGGTGGATCCACTGCTGCGGCAGAAACAGGGGAGAGACGTCCCGCTGCTGATCATCCACGGCGCGAAGGATTTCATCTTTCCCGTGCAATCGGTGCGCAGCGCACAGGAGCTGCTCACCAAACTGGGGTATAGTGTCACCTACCGTGAACTCCCTGAGTGGGGACACGCCTACCCCTACCGTATCAACGAACAAATCGTCCTGCCCTGGTTCGCCAGTCTCCGCCCTCCGGCAGCGGAGTAGAGGAGACCACGTATGGCAGTGCAACGATGGGATCCAGTGCGCTATGCGCGCAACGCCCGCTTCGTCGCAGAGTTGGGGATGCCGGTAGTCGAACTCTTGCACCCACAGCCGGGGGAACGGATTCTCGACCTCGGCTGCGGGGACGGCGCGCTGACGGAGAAACTCGCGGCGTACGGCTGTCACGTCGTCGGGGTCGATAACAGTCCCGAGCAGGTCGACGCTGCGCGTGCGCGGGGCCTGGAAGCGTATGTGATGGACGGTCAGCAGCTCACCTTTACTAACGAATTCGACGCTGTCTTTAGTAATGCGGTGTTGCACTGGATGAAACGGGCGGACGATGTCATCGCCGGTGTCTGGCGCGCACTCAAGCCGGGCGGCCGCTTTGTCGCCGAATGCGGCGGCGCCGGCAACATCCGCACGATCCAAACCGCGCTGTATACCGTCTTAGGACGTCGTGGAATCGATGCCGCAGCGGTGAATCCGTGGTACTACCCAACTCCAGAGGAGTACCACCAACGCCTGACAGCAGGTGGTTTTCGCGTGACATATATCGCCCTCATTCCACGTCCCACCCTCCTACCGGGTGACATCGCCGATTGGTTAGACACCTTCGCCGAGAGCTTCCTCTCGGTTGTCCCTGCAGCAGAACGCGCCGCGGTCATCGAGGAAATCCGCGCACTCCTCCGCCCAGACCTGTGCGATGCGCACGGGCAGTGGATCGCCGACTACGTGCGATTGCGCTTCGCCGCCGTAAAGCCCGCCGCTTAGACACGGCTCCGCCCCACTGTTGCCGCTAGAAATGACAGAACGCAGGATCGCTCGCCCCGTAGGGGAGTTGAGTACAGAGGTACGGCATGGTACGGTCCTCTCACCTGCCACCACTGGCACCGACGCAAAATCCCTCACAGCAAAGGACACACGCATGGAAGGACAAATCGCTCTGTGGATGTGGATTGCAGCAGCGGCCTTTTTTCTCACCGGGGTGCTGATCGGTATCGCGTACGGTCGCTCAGAGACGACCTCCTCGCAGCGGGTGCACGCCCTCGAAGCCCAACTCCGCCAACAGCAGCAGGAGCTGGAAAAATATCGCGAGCAAGTCGCCCGCCATTTCATGCAGACGGCAGATCTGCTCCATACGCTCACGGCCAACTACCGTGCGGTCTACGAACACCTCGCCGACGGTGCTCAAACTCTGTGTGCCGGGCAGGTCCGCTCGCTCACGCCGGCAGCGTTGCGCGAACGGCTGTTATCGAATCACTCTCAAGAGCATGCGGCAGCCAACTCACACCCCGCTGCTCACCAAGCGCCCGACGCCACCTCGTCCCCGGAGCAGGGGCCTCTCCAGACCGACTCCGCGCCGCCGCGCGAGGACAAATGAGGACACTCCCGTGCAGTCACCGGGAGCGGGGCCAGCGCCCGCCACTCGGGCGATCTACCCAGGTTTCAGGGGAATGCGCGCCCTCCACAGATCACTCCCGTGGCTGTGCACCTGTCCCACGGTTTGACTGCCCCGCTGCGATGCTCTATACCGACAAGCAGTCGCTGCGAGGAGGATAGAGCCATGGACGAGAAAAACGTCGTGATCCCACCGGGAATGGAACCCTACTACAGCCAATTCCACTTCGCACCTGCGGTGAAGGACGGGGATCGCCTGTACTGCTCTGGTGTCATCGGCATCGGTGCAGACGGCAAACCATCCGCCGATCCAGAAACTCAATTCACCCAAGCGTTCGAGTCACTGCACGCGGTGCTGACCGCCGCCGGCGTCTCCTTCAAGGACGTGATCGACATGACGACGTTCCACGTCGGACTGCAGCAGCATCTGCCAACCTTTATGAAAGTCAAAGACCGCTACCTGCAGGCACCCTATCCGGCGTGGACGGCAATCGGCATCACGGAGCTGGCCCTCCCAGGAGCGCTGGTGGAGATCAAAGTGATCGCCCGTCTCGCCTCCTCCTGAGGCCCCGTGCTCACACGGGATCCCCTTCCTGGAGAAAGGAACTTCCATGCACGTGGGCACGATTCAGAGTGTATGGCGCTATCCGGTCAAATCGATGCTGGGCGAACAGCTCACCGTTGCACCACTCGGTCCGCTCGGCATTCCCGGCGACCGGGGCTATGCCATCCGCGACGAGCGGGCTGGCGAAATCCGTGGGGCGAAAAAAATTCCTGCTCTCCTGCACTTCTCCGCGCGCTATGTCGCTGAGCCGAGCGACACCGTCATTCCACCCGTAGAGCTCACTTTGCCCGATGGGACGACGGTTCGTAGCGACGACCCGCACGTGCACGCTCGCCTCTCGCACGCGCTCGGGCAGGAAGTCACGCTCTGGCCTCGACAACCAGCAGATAACACCGAGCACTATCGTCGGCATCCACGCGCGATGGAAGAAATCCGAGAGATCTTGGGATTGGAAGCAGGAGATCCCTTCCCGTCTTTTGAAGGCTTACCGCAGGATATTTTCCAGTACGTGTCTCCCCTCGGCACCTATTTCGACGCCTATCCCCTCCATCTGCTCACCACTGCCAGCCTCCGCACC
>JANWXO010000354.1 GCA_025057295.1 Candidatus Binatia bacterium
TTCCTTTTCCACCGCCACAAGATACAGCGTTTGCTCGGTCTTCTCGAGCGTAAAACGGATCCGTTCCCCGGGGGTCACGCGTTCCAACAAGGTAGGGTCGCGTACGGTGAAGCCTGAGGTACGGGCCCGCATCAAGCCCGGCAGCTCTTCGTGCGCTACCACCAGCCGCTGGTCCGCTCTGACCACTTGCTGGACGACCCCCCGGCCGCTGATCCGTTGCGGTGGCGGCGGTGGTTGACAGGCCAAGCCGCCCAGCGTGAGCACCAGGAAGATGGCTATCTCACGTCGCACCAAATCGTCGATATATCCCATCCATGGCGACATACCGGTGCTCGAGGCCAACGCGTGCGGCTCGCCTGGCTTTGGCCTGCAGCTCTGGCGTGGTCGCATAAGTGTCGAGAATCAGCGCCCCATCCCCGCTATGCTCGGCATCCGCCTCGACATGAATCTCCCAGAAGCGCAACGCTTTCGGCCCCAGGCGGTAGTGCTGACGCAGCGCAGCAGCGATCTTAGGGTACTCACGGGTCAACAAGCCTTCAAAGGCGAAGTTGAACGCCGCTGCCGCCTCGACTATGGTGCCACCGTAGAAGACGCGCGCGTAGAAGTTACACAGCGCATCGACCTCGAGGATCGGCTCGGCCGTGTAGAAGTCCTCGGCACGCAGTCCGATCTCCTCACCGAATTCGATCAGGAGTTGCAGGTGCGGGGGGTCGCCGGCAAGCCCTTCTTCGCTGGCAAGGTTCTTGATCAAGAGGCGGCGGACGTCATCCGGCGCTTTCGGGATCAGTACCGGCAGTAAGTCCTGCGCATAGCGCTTCCACAGGTACGCCTGTTTCGCATACTCCCGCAAGACGGAAAGTGGGAGTGAGCCAGCAAAAATGGCGCGATTGAGGGGGTGGTCGATCAAGCGCTGCTGCAGGGGCTCGATCTCGCGCTGCAAGACAGCCGAAAAACTCTCGGGCGACATGGACATAGTACTCCCTTACTGCATGGGGGAAAAATCGGTCGGCGACAAAATCTTGTTGCTTTGACTCAAGATCACTCCCTGTAAGCGCTTCATGATCTCCGCCCGCCGCGGATCACGCGCCCACTTGCTCCACTTCTCTTGCCGTTCTTGCAAGTCCGCATAGGCCCACAGGTGAACAACCTCGTTCAGTGGACCGATCTCGGTATACCAAAACCCCAAGGGTTTGAGGCCGTACTCGGCCACACCGGGCAAAATCATCGTCCGTGCGACCTCCAAATATTCCGGGAGCCGTCCCACCGCTAACTGGTAGGTGCGTAACTCGTAAATCATTTCTACCTCCTTCTCTGTGTCAGCACGACCGTTCTGCAACCTGTCCTTCGCGCCTCTCCCGCGCCCCCCTTGATCTACCCCACCCGACCCGACTGTCAAGAGCAGTGTCAGCCACCCAATGCTCGCCCGATAAACCAGAAGGCACCGAGTCCGCAGAGTCCCGCTGAGGCAGCATCGAGCACCCCCTGCCAGCTCACGGTAGGCAAGAAGCGCACGACCCCTACGCCGAGAGCCCAGAGTCCCGCCACAATGGCCAGCTGACCGACCTCCACGCCGATATTGAAGCCGAGCAGCGCAGGGACAAGGCGGCCCGGCGGCAGTCCCATTTCCATCAACACACTGGCAAAGCCGAAACCGTGGATCAGCCCGAACACAACCGTCAGCAACGGCCTCACCCGTGCCGCAGCTGTCTGGGTCTCGACCAGTAGGAAATAACATACCGTAAAGAGTGCTAAGCCGACCAGCGTGATCACCGGAAGACCAATCTTGCCACTCCAGGCGGGCATCGTCAGTCCGAGAAGCAATACGGTCCCTACGAGGGCGATCCGCGTATTTGCACCGTGGGTCACCCCCACATTCTCGGCCGCGACCAAGGCAATGGTATAACCGATCAGGGCTTCAATGACCGCGACCTGCGGTTTGACGACGCCCAGCACAGCCAAGCTGAGCGTGACACTGTGTCCGACCGTAAAGCCACTCACCATCAGGACGACCTCGCGGACACGGCGGCAGAGTAACAGCAGCGCGAACAGAAAGGCGATATGATCGACACCGACCACGATATGCTCAATTCCCAAGACTATATAGGGAAAAAATAGTATACCTTCGTGCATCGGGTGTCTGGGTGGGCGGACAGGAATCACCCGCCGGCGCTCGCTGGCGGTGAAAAGATATTCAACAGGCGGACCATTCTCGGTACGCACCCGCGCGTAGTGCACGTGCGAGGACGCGACGGGAAAAAAGGCGTTGTGAAGAATCGTCACCGGTGTCCCTGCCGGGCAGGCAAACCGCCACTCCGCCCGCAGATAGCCCGCACGTGCTGGTTGTGACCGCGGCCCGGCAACCGTATGACATGCGTCACCATCGGCATACACCGCTATATGGGTCCGTAAGTGGTTCACTAACAGTGTCGGCAAGTCGAGGGGCTCGTCTGCGAGCAGTCGCAAGCGAGTAGCCTCCAGCGCCTGGATGCTAAAAGCCAGCCGGACTTGACCGTCTTCTTGTATATACCAGGACGAGAAAGACTGGCTACGGGTGTGAGCCGTTGCCAGACAAGCAAACATCATGTCCGCCACCAACAGGACAAGCGCGATCCGCCTTCCCTGGCGGAGAACAGAGCACCGCCCCTGTGTCGAGACGGTCTTTCGTTGGGGATCGAACGCTCTACTCGCTCTCATAACTCTGATCCGCACGTTCTCCGGCATCCGGAGATGCCTCGAGCCGCAGCACAATCTCTGCCTCGCTCCGTAACCAGGTCAGGTACTCCCGCAGTGCCTCGTCCCGGGTATGCTGCAGATACGCCTCCTCAACCTGCGTCCGCACCTC
>JANWXO010000355.1 GCA_025057295.1 Candidatus Binatia bacterium
GTCACCATAGAGCAGATACTTGCTTGCCGCGCGCCGGCAGCTCGTGCAAAACGATCCTCACCCCGTGGCAGCGGTGTGTGGCGTAACGGCTGGCCGTAGGGGTGAAAGTGAAGGGGACGAAGCGCACCCCTGCAATCCGCCGCTGGTTAAGATAGTTTGCCAGTGCTTGTCCATCTATCCATGAAGTTCCGAACACCTCGAACAGGGTCTCCGTCCCCCGGCCCACACCGACGTTGGTGCCTGCGACCGCCCGTGGGGTTGGTGGGGGGTGGTGCCGAGGCAGTAGGCAACAAACTGTTGCAAGGGGATCACTGTGTAATCATGCGTTTGCAGATATTGCAAATGGGACTCGAAGACAGCGGTGGTGACAGTCATGCTGTCGGCCACGAAAGGACCAAAACGGTGGTAGACAAGAATGGGCACTGCGTAACTGCCTTTCTCGTACCCCTCACTGGTTGGAGTACTGCACCCTGCAGTGAGGAGCAGTATGAGGGCGACAACCAACAGCAAAGAGAAAGGGAATCGTGGTACCCCCATCGTTCTCATTCTGTTCCCTTGCGGAAGGAAGACAACCTTGGCGCTAGGGACGGCAGGCGCGATCAACCAGACAAGTTTGGGTGTGCAAGTCTCATCTTGCTGGCGGTCGGTCTAGCCGCAGGACGTCTCCACGCATATCACCTTGGCGTTTGCTCGCGACAGCAAAAGTACTCCCTGAGCATCGGCACACTACAAAGTGACCCTGACGTTCCTACATGCCGCTAGAGTCCGCGGACTCCAGCCGCATCATAGCTTGTTGGGCTGCGCGAGGAGCGATGTGCAGCTTCGCCCCTAACTTTTTTTGGCCGTCTTCACTTGGAAGCTGGAGATCTGCCGCTTGACCTCAGGGCTGCCGCAGGTAGGGCACTGAATCCCCTCTCGTTGTTTTTGCTCGAACTGGGAAATCGAAGAAACGATCTCGAAGCTTTTATCGCATTTGGTGCACAGGAACTCATACGTCGGCATACTTCTCACTCCTTACGTGCGTATGGTCGAGTAGTCCCTGTTCCTACGGGGCCGATATTGTTCTGCACAAATTTTGCCGAAAGGCAATCTCCCTCTTTTGCCTATTCCTCCTCTGGAGGAGGATTGACCGGCGGAATATACTCAATGCCTTCCTCCACGCTGCGGACGATATCTTCTGTCTCATCTGGTCCCAGCCCAGGGGGCGGCTCTTCGGCGCGATCTCGTGACCGCTCTTCTTGTTCCCACAGTAACTCTTTGACCTGGATGTGATCAACCACTTCCTCCAGGCCGAGCGTATCCATGATCAACTGCCGGAGGATGCTGTGTTCGGCTTCGCTGGGGAGCACACCGGCGAGATAGACGACACCATGGCGACAAGCAATGCGCAGCTCCTCCATGTCTACACGGCCATCTTCTTTGAGGTGCTCGCGGATGGTTTCTTCTAGCTCGCGATCGGACAGCAAGCCGAGATCTGGGGGCACGGTGCCGGGATGACGCACCGCTTCTTCCGGTGCCGGGGGGGGTGGCGGGACTTCCTGCGCGCGGGCACAGGCAAGGCAGAAGCGTGTCGCAGGTAATGCGCGCAGCCGCGCCACGGTGATGCGTCGTCCGCACCCTTCACACACCCCATACGTGCCCTCGGCGATGCGTCGCAAGGCGGCATCGATTTCCGTGATCTCGCGTCGACTCTGGGCATTGAGGCGCGCGAGCAGGCGCGCCTCCCGCTCTTCCTGTGCGCGTTCCTCGAGGTCAGCGTCGCGATCTTGTTGGATAAATTGCAGATCTGCTGCCGTATCCTGGGCTTCGCCTACCAAGCGGGCGCGCTGCTGCACGAGTTTTCGAGCTAAGCTGTCTTGCGTTTTGGGGCTCATAGGTGCGACCTAGACCGTATGGTGATGGCGCTCTCTCAACGTTGGAGCGCGCCGTGGTTACTCTTTCGTTTTCCCTTTGCTTCTGCGCTCGACGTTTTCCATCCATTCGGGGTCCACCGTGCGGATGACTTCGTCTCGCAACGCCGGATAGCGATGCTCGAAGTCGGGATGGTAGCGCTCCATGAACCGTTTGAGAATTTCCACCTCGATCTTGAGGCTGTCGATAGCAGCCAAGAGATTGAGTTTCGCCTCCTGGGTGAGAGAGACCGCAGCTTCGACTTCTTGCTGGAGTAGGTGGAATTGGTGTTTGATATCTATCTCTTCCATACCGGACCTCCGCTGTAGGTTCACCGCGACTCCTTGCCCGATGGTTCCCCTCGGTGCCACGTGACCGAGAGAAACTTGGGTTCCGACCAATGGTAGGTCGTCTCTCCCTGGTAGGTGCTCTTCAGCGTCCGTCCCAGCCGCTGCGCCAGCTTTTCATTGGTCGTGGTGACGATAATCCCGTCTTCTGACTCGGTGATCTCGATGATCCGTTCTAAAGGGTTGATCCCTTTGGCGCGTTCTTCTTCGTTGCGCAGAAGATGCAGGATTTCTTCTTTATGTGCGGTGAGAAAGGGGCTGGCGCGGAGGGTGACTTGACCCTCGGCATAGCGGTCCCGGATCTTTTGACAGGCCGGGCATATGACTATGCGAGTGGTCGGTTGCATCGTCTCACGAAAATAGGCCTCTGCATCGAAGAACCAATGCCGGCGTTGATAGAGGGCATGGCATTGGCCGCACACAGCCACTTCGCCGGGGTCGATACGCGGCGCATACGGGTCGTTGGCGTCAAATTCAGCCAGGTTCCGTCGTGTGTGGATATTACCTCGACCACGGGGTTTTGTGGACATTCCTATCCTCCTAGTGGGGGAGAACAAGCAAATGGTACGCCGCACGCAGGAGCACAGCCCTTCGCCTTG
>JANWXO010000356.1 GCA_025057295.1 Candidatus Binatia bacterium
AAGGTGCTCCAGCTCGTCGGCGCACTCGATGCGCTCGATCAGGTCTCAATCCCTTCTTCGTCAGGTCACTGATTCCCTCTGCGGCCCGCTAAGTGCTTTTGCCACCAGCGGACCTACCGAGCAAACCGCTAACCTCCTTTTTTTGGGCTGTAGATGGCGCAGTTTTTCACGACCGACCGACTGCCTGAATAGCATTTTTACCAATCCTGTCAAGCGTTTTCCGTTTTCCGCTAACCTGAGCCCTTTTCGCCGCTTTCGCGGGTTAGCACTCCCCGCCGACGATGTACACCTCTCGATCCCGATAGACTTCCCCCTGCCCCATAATCGCTATCTTGCTCCGACATCCCTGGCAGAGAAAATAGATCCGCACGCTATCGACCTGGGGATCGATCACCCCCGCCAATCGTTTCTCCATCTCCAGAAGCTGGCTCTGGTTTTCCAACTCCATCTCGAAAACACTGTACTGCACGCGATCGCCAAAATCTTCCAGAATCCGCGCTACCTTCCCACGCCGCTGGTCGTCAGGAATATCGTAGGCAACCAGGTAAAACATCGGTTCTCCCCTGTCGCGACAGCCTACCACTCTGCCACAAACGGGGTGTAAGGCTCGCCCCGTGTCACGGAGGCCGCTAGCCGCTCGGCCTGGCGACGAAAGATCTTCCGCAGCGAGGTCGGCCCCCCCGTGGTCTTCTCGCTGAATTCTTTGTTCAGATGGGCTTCGTAGGCGCGAAAGAATTTGCCCAACGCGTGCCGCTCCAGTCGGAGCCCTCCACTGTCCTCGTCGACGACGAAATCACCGGCTTGCAAGGTGCGCAGGTTCGCCAGGTTCAATACCAGGCGATCGATCGCCGGCACGCGGAATTCCTCCAATAAATCGAGCGCGAGCGAAGGACGACCGTAGTCCAACTGATGGTAAAACCCGATATACGGATCATACCCCATGGCATCGAGCAAACTGGCGAGTTCCGCTCCCAGCAGGGTGTATCCAAAAGAGAGGAGCGCATTCACCGGATCGGTCGGCGGACGGCGACGACGCCCGTCGAAGGTCAATTCTGACCGACACGCCAACGCGAAGCCGGCAAAATACTGACGAGCTGCCATGCCTTCGAGGCCGCGCAGAGAATCCAGCGTCTCCGCCGCATCGAGGCTGCGCTGCAGTCGCTCCAACTCCTCACGGTGCACGGCGAAACCGCGCTCCGGGTAGTTCCGGTGCTGGCGCGAGAGCAGCGCCTGCGCATTCCGCACCTTGGCACCCACAAACGCACGCGCCAGTGGCAGAGCAAACGTGGGGTCCTGGCTCTTTTGGTATTGCGCCATACGCAGAAGGACGTTCTTGGCCTTTGGCGGAGTCAACTGCCCCTTCAACCGCCCGCCTACGGTCAGGAGCGCCAGCTCGATTCCATGTTCGAGGAGCTCGCTCAGGGCTGGCGTGGTGACGTGCACGTTGCCGAAGAGGAAAATCGTATCGAGCTTGAAGCACTCGACCTCCAACAACTCGACCCCGTCCTTCTCGACGATCAATCGATTGCCCGTCTTGCGCACCACCGCACCCTGTTCAGTCAAATAGAGGTTGGCCATAGCAGGCACCTACACAATCGTCCGCGGCGATCCGCTGCTGACAAGCGCCGGGTCTCGGGTCGCACAGAGCACCTTCCAGGTGTCTCCCTCAGGGAGAGATTGCTGAAGAAGATGTGTCGGTCTCTTGGGCTGTAGAAGGCAGAGGTGGACGATCATGTTTCGGCAGAGGAGTGAGAGTCACATGAATACTGTCTTGGGAGAGTTTTCTCGCCGCTCCTGTTGAGAGATCTACTATCCCTCCAATGATTCCTCCTGCCAAAACGTTTCCTAATACCCACCCTGAGGTGCTGCTCGTCACCGTAAACGAAGCGTCCTCGTATCCTTCTTTCTGAAAAAGGAAAGTGTGATTCCTATCACGGTCGAGATCAACCGTGGCTGGAGTAATAACCCTGGTATGCCCGTCGATCAATACGACGGCTCCAGGTGGGTTAGAACTCAAGCCGATGCTTTGCTTCCTGCCCTGCACGACAGTTGCACATCCTGCCGAGAGAACCCACACGAGAACCACTATGGCACACACAAAGGCTTTCATCCTCTTTGTTCCTCCTTCGTCGAAAATTTTTTTCGTATCGTCTCGATCCCTTCTACACGACATCACCGGTCTCCTCGGATGGGAACATCACGCTCACCCCTCCAGATGGGTCAGGGACATACGCCAGGGGGTGGTGCCGATGACACCCCAAAACTCGTACTGGCCAGTCAGGGAGTTGAGGTGGTAGACCTTCACCGGCACCCAGTTGTGCAGCATCCCTCCCAGCATGATCCCGAAGGCAACCGGACCGGCATAGAAGAGGTGCACTTCGGTCACCCCCTCCAGACTGAGCTCGTTCTTGAGACGCGCCAGGTGCTGAATGACGACGGGCACTGTGTCCTGGCTGATGACCTCTCCACGCAGGTAGAGGCGCACAGGGCACTGCACGCCTACTCCCGCTATACAGGCCCGTACCTGTTCGCTGATGTCCAAACCGGTGAGCGACACCGCTACTGCCACCGGTCGTGCCGTGGTCTGCCCTTCCATGGCACGCAGACGTTGGCGATAGCGTCGCGCCCGCTGCCAGAACAGCGCAGCGGCAACCAGCATGGGCAACGCGGTGGCAATGCCCACCACATCGGCAACAATATCCAGGACTGCCCAGAACACAGCTCGCCTCACCCTTTAGGCCACCCTCGGATTCACGAGTGCTCGCGTCTGTGCTTCCCGTGCCACCAGGGAGGCTCCCACATCTTGCGCCATACCTCGGTAAACTCCCCACG
>JANWXO010000357.1 GCA_025057295.1 Candidatus Binatia bacterium
CCTGCAAAAATCGCTCGCACAGGTGCGAACCGATGAAGCCCGCACCACCCGTGATTAAGATGCGCGCCATAGCGTGTCTTTATCCCCTGGAAGCAGGTGCATTGTCTAGAATCACTGGAGCACGACCAATAGGGTAGTAGGTAAATCCCTCCTGCCGCATCACGCTCGGCTCGTACAGATTACGGCCGTCGAAGATCACCGGGGTCTTCATCAGCTGCCGCATACGGCCAAAGTCTGGACGGCGAAACTCGTTCCATTCGGTGACGATCAGTAACGCATCGGCACCAACCAACGCGTCGTAATTGACGCGATGGTAGGAGACACGTTCACCAAACACTTCCCGCGCGCGACCCAGTGCCTCAGGGTCATGCACGGCGACCTCAGCACCAGCAGAGAGCAGAGATTCAACAATGACCAACGCAGGCGCCTCACGGATATCGTCCGTGCGCGGCTTGAAGGCTAACCCCCAGACGGCAAATTTGCGGTTTTGCAGCTGCTCACCGAAATGGCGGTGGACTTTCTCGACCAACAGCCGTTTTTGGCGCTCGTTCACTGCTTCGACAGCCTCGAGCAGCGAGAAGTCCACGCCGTGCTCCTCAGCAGTACGGAGGACTGCCCGCACGTCCTTAGGAAAACACGATCCCCCATACCCCACTCCGGGAAAGAGGAAATAGTGACCGATGCGGCGGTCGAACCCAATCCCGCGGCGCACATCAGCAACGTCGGCCCCTACCCGCTCGCACAGGTTGGCAATCTGGTTAATGAACGAAATGCGGGTCGCCAATAACGCGTTGGCCGCATATTTGGTCATCTCCGCGCTGCGATTGTCCATCACCACGATAGGATTCTCGGTACGAACGAAGGGGGCGTACAACTCCTTCAGCAAGGAGATAGCACGGTCACTGTTTCCCCCAATCACCACCCGGTCGGGTTTCATGAAATCCTCAATGGCGGCACCTTCCTTGAGAAACTCAGGATTCGACACGACATCAAAAGGATGTTCGGTATACGCCGCCATCAGCTCACGCACGCGGTCTGCCGTGCCAACAGGCACCGTACTCTTCAGCACTATCACACGGTACCCAGGCATGACCCGGGCAATATCCTTGGCCGCCTGCAGCACCATACGCACGTCAGCCGAACCATCTGTATCCGCAGGGGTTCCAACCGCGATAAAGCACAGCATGCTCTCTTTCACCGCCAGGCTCAGGTCGGTGGTAAACCGGAGGCGGCCGTCTCCGGTATTCCGGCGAATCAACTCTTCCAGACCAGGCTCATAAATAGGAACTTTCCCACTGTTGAGGATGGCAATTTTCTGCTCGTCAATATCGACGCAGATCACATCATTGCCACTCTCGGCAAAACAGGTCCCTACCACCAAGCCGACATATCCAGTCCCGACAACGCACAGCCTCATGGATGCTCCTCAACGCTCCTTTCACTCGAACCAAGCTCCCTCGATGGGGCACACGCTACACACCGTTGCTCCCTAATTGTAACACGGCAGGGTCCCCCCTCGTCCCGAAGCAGGAGTACATCCGGCTGAGTACCCTGTCGGTCTCTGCCACAAGTGCTGTCAGAACTCGGTGAGGGCAACAAACTGACGGTAGCGCCGGTCGATCTCCTCACGAGAGAGGGAACGAAACCGGCGCAAGCCAAAATCCTCTACCACGAAAGAGGCAACGACACTGCCGTATACGATCGCTTTGCGGAAGCCGGCCTCGGAGAGATCACCAGACTGCGCCAGATAGCCGAGGAAACCGCCGGCAAACGAGTCACCTGCCCCGGTCGGATCAAAGACTTCCTCAAGCGGATAGGCCGGGACGGCAAATACCGAATTGGGCGAAAACAGCAGGACACCATATTCTCCCCGCTTGACGAGCAGAGTACGCGGACCAAGAGCCAAGATGTTGCGTGCCGCACGGACAATGTTCCGCTCGCGGCCCAGCATGCGTGTCTCTTCATCGTTAATCACGACAATTTCCACTCGTCTGAGCAGCGTCTCAAGCTCCGGACGCGCCCACTCAATCCAGTGGCTGATGGTATCACAGGCAACAAGACGGGGCTGGGTCAACTGGTCTAGCACTCCCCCCTGTAGACCCGGATTGATATTGCCTAAGAAGACAAAAGGAGTATCCCGATACCGGGCAGGCAACACCGGTGCAAAATCGGCAAAGACGTTGAGCTGTAAGTCCAGCGTATCGCGGATATTCATGTCTTCGTGGTAGCGCCCAGTCCACCGAAAGGTCCGTCCCTTCCTCACTTCCAACCCTGCAAGATCAATGTTGGGTGAAGACAGCATGGCGCGTTCATGGGCAGGGAAATCGTCTCCGATCACCGCAACCACTCTCACCGGAGCGAAATAGCTCGCCGCCACAGCAAAATAGGCAGCCGACCCACCTAACACCTCCTCCACGCGGCCAGAGGGTGTCTCGATTGTATCTAACGCGACCGACCCCACAACCAGAATGCTCATGGAGTACCTCCCCTTACTCGCCAAGGTACTTGCCTACGATGAGGTCGAGTTCCTGTCTGACAGATGGTGGTATGAGCTTACGGTCTGTAATAATGGCATCCCGCAGCGCGTGCGCACATGGACACGTCCGCTCGGCAGGCAGCCGCTCGGCTACCCAACGAATAATCTCCTGAGCCGTCTTCACGTTCTTGGATAAGATGGCAAGCACGTCTTCGATCACCACATCCCCCGCCTCGGTGTTCCAGCAATCGTAATCGGTCGCCAGAGCGAGGGTCGTGAAGCAGATTTCCGCCTCCCGTGCGAGCTTGGCCTCCTGGAGGTTGGTCATGCCGATAATATCGGCTCCCC
>JANWXO010000358.1 GCA_025057295.1 Candidatus Binatia bacterium
GAGGCGGTTCCGGCGCTGGAACCGGTCGGGCGGTTAGGGAAACCGGAGGAAATCGCCGCGGCCGTAGTCTGGCTCTGTTCAGACGCCGCCTCGTTCGTGACCGGCCTGCCGATGGCGGTCGATGGCGGGCTCGTGGCGCAGTGAAAGCGAGCCCTGCACCTACGCTGGCCGGCGCGTGAAGGAGATCGACAGCGTATCCCCCGTTTTGCAAGCACCTTCAGGTTTGCTATGAAAGACCCAGTATGGCAGAGAGAGCGAACCTCCGCCGCCGACCACAGCGAGCGACGATCAAAGACATCCTCCGTACCGCGGTCGACTTGGAAAAGAAAACGATGGCGTTCTATATGCGCTTAGCCCGTTGTTTTCAGTCCCAGGAGGAGTTGCGCAAATTCTGGTTCACCATGGCACGCCACGAAGCTGGCCACCTGGGGGCCCTGGCGTTGGTGGAGAGCGTGTTGGAGAATGAGCCCGCGCTTGCGCAAAATACCAAGGTGTGGTTCGACCCCTCTACGGTGGTGCGACTGCGCTCCCTGCTGAGCGCCTACCACCGCGAAGCCGCCCAAGGGGTGTCGGTAGAGCGGGCGTTTGAGATGGCCATCGATCTGGAGGCGTCCGAGTTGGAGGATGTGGTTGTCGAGTTGTTGCAGGTGGTAAAGGAACAGATGTTGCGCGATCAGGCGGTCAAGCTGTTAATCCACGACCTCAGTGATTTGAGTTACATGGTGGAGAAGTTCACCCATAATGAGGCGTTGCTGGCGCGAGCCGACGAGTTGGTGGAGCGGAGAGTCGATGCCCTTACGATCTTTCATACGGAGAAGGGACAGCCGCTCCCGTCGTAGGCTGTGCAACCAGGATGTACTGATACGGCAGCATTGTCAGCTGTTCGACCACCTGGAATCCAGCAGTGTGTAACTCTTGTCGGACCGTATCTTCGCCGATGCGCATCTGCAGCGGAGGACCCACTGGGATCCCTTCTTTTTTGTAAAAATCGATAATCACCAAACGTCCGTTGGGTTTCAAGGCCTTCCGCAGCTTGCGCAGATAAACCTCACGTTCTTCGATATGGTGATAGGTGTTGCACACGAATATCAGATCCACGGAACCGTCGATGAGCAGAGGGTCATGAGGCGGGACCTGCATGACCTGCACGTTGCGAATCCCTTCCTTCGCCAGGCGTTGACGCAGGTAGTCTAACATACCGGTGTCGACATCGACGGCAAAAACAGTGCCAGTCTCTCCTACCGCACGTGCCAGGCGCAGGGTGAAGTAGCCGGTGCCAGCCCCGATATCCGCTACGAACTGACCGGGTTGCAGCTTGAGGGCAGAGAGCACTGCCTCGGGTTTCTGCCATTCGTCGCGCTGGGGGTCTTCGAGAAGAGCGATGTAGCGGTCGAGCGGCATGGGACGGTGTGGGTGGTGTTCTTGGGCTGCGACCGTTCCCATCCATGTCCACAGCATGAAGACAACAACGCTGTACATCTTGCGCCGAAAGGTCATACCGCCTGTCTCACTTTCTTTCTTTGTGGTATGTCATACCCGGATCTTAGCGACTCTCGCAAGGGGCTCTCGAGCGCCGAGGGTGGGGAGGAACAGACTCGTGCTGACGGTCATCATACAAAGCCTGCTGTGTGTCCTCATTGCCGTATGGGGAATAGCCATGGTGATACTTGGCATGATCTGGGAAAATTGGACGTGGGCGGTGCTGGGAATTGCCGTGCTCAGCGTCGGCCTTCCGTTTGTGCGCAACGCAGCCTGTTCGACCTCTCTCCACCAAGAGTCAACACCGTCCTCCCTGAGGCCTGCGGCGCTGTGGCTTCGTGCTGATGCGGTAGAGTCAGGAGTGAAGCGAGGGGCAACTGGCCAAAATGGTCTAGGGTGACCCAGCAGCCCTCTGCTGGCTCATCGGAGTGTGACGTGCCCTTTGGGGGTGTCTAGAATGGCAACGAGCGCGGGCGTTGGCCCCTGCCGGATGTCGAGGGTAAGACCCATGGCCGCTAGGATTGGACGGATAGTGTCCGGTCGCGGGTGCTCACCGTACAATGCTTCTAACCGGCAGCCGCGCGCGGAGGTTTTCGCTGGGTGCAAATCGGTGTGCCATTCGATGAGAATCGGCACCAGGCCATCCCCCAGGAGCTGAGGGGGAAGCGCCAGACGCCAGGCCAGACGGGTCCCGTCGGGCAGTTCACGGCTCATCGCGGTGATCACCCCGGGGTCGTAGCCCTTGGCTCGCAGCTGCTGCACCTGGCGCTCGAGGTCATGCGCTTTTGCCAGCCAGGTGACCAAGCGAGGTGCGGTCAGCTGGTCGATACCGAACGGACGCGGGTGGGTCGGTGGCGGTTGGTCGGGGTCGGGACCAATCACTTCGAGATAGGCATCGTCGCTGAGTGACAACAGCGCATTGCGGGTCCCGATACCGGGATGCTTACCGCCTGGCGTTGGCCGCACTCCCAGACGGTCTGCCAAAGCGTCAACCGCTGCGTCTACATCCGGTACGGCGTAGACAAGGTGATCCAACATCGGTTGTCCCTCCTGTTTCCCGCTTCCCTGGCTCCGGTCATGCACCACGCGTATCCCGTTGACAGCTTGGTGCCGCTCTCACCCCCTCGTGCGTGGAAGCCGGCAAACGTATATCCTGTCTGTAGAGTCTTGGGAAGCACGGAGACCAACCTGCTCGGGGTTTGACTAGACAAAATAACCCCTTCCCTTCGAAGCTGGGAGAGGTAACAAGAAGATGCCTTCCTTGTTGAGGGAAGCGGAAAGCACAAGGAAGCACAAAATGGAAGACAAGCAGCAGACGCACTTCAAAGTGGTCATTTT
>JANWXO010000359.1 GCA_025057295.1 Candidatus Binatia bacterium
TGTCCGCCGGCATGCGCCAGCGCGTCGGAATTGCCCGGGCTTTTGCTCTGGAACCTCAGGTCCTCTTGCTCGATGAGCCGTTCAGTTTACTCGATGCTATGACCCGTCTGGAGTTGCAGGACGAACTGATGCGGCTGTGGGAGAAGGAGCGCAAAACCGTGCTCATGGTCACTCACGACGTGGATGAAGCCTTACTGCTCGCTGACCGCATCGCCATGATGACCAGCGGCCCGGCAGCAACGATAGGCGAGGTCCTGCCCGTGCCTTTTCCCCGACCGCGCATTCGTGGAGAGGTCTTCGGCCACCCCTCCTACTATCGCCTGCGGGATCACCTGCTCACATTTCTCGAACAGCAGGCAAGTCAGACAGCCTCTGCTCGTCCATGTCCTCTGGAAACGGACTCTCCTGCCTATCACCCAGCGATCCACTCAAGGCACCCAGCGCACCTCGTCACCGCAGAAGAGCGCTTCATTGTCGAAAAGTACACCGGGTTCAACCGCTTCCGGCAGCAGTACCGTAGCAGCCCCAAGAACGTGTGAGAATGGTTCTCGGGGACAAAGGCAGAAAGGGGACGAAGATGAGGAAGCCAACTGCACGGCTCGTACTCTCGCTGACTGTCGCGTTCGGAGCCCTCGCCAGTCCACAGCCAAGTCGTGGAGAGGTTGTCCTGAGCCCGGTCTTCGCGAAACTGTCGCTCAGCGGCAGCATGCGCCTGCGCTGGGAGTTTTGGCGCTGGTTTGAACCAACGGGACCGCAGAACAACGACTATACCTTCTTTGCGGCGGTCTTGCGCGGTGGGGTGAAATGGACCGACGAATACTTTGACATCACCCTCGAAGCGCAAAATGCCAGTCTTCTTCACCTTCCTGATGACGCAGCCGCACCGCCTCCGGCAGGCTTGCTCGGGCTCGGCGCAGCCTACTACGCTCACAATCGCAGTCAGAACGACACCGGCATTTTTCTCCGGCAGGGGTTCCTCGTTGTGAAACGTCTCGGCCTTGCAGGTCTCACCCTCAAAGGAGGACGCTTCGAGTTTTCTGAAGGGAACGAGGTGCTCACGCACGAGCCCACCTTGGACTGGCTCAAGAACGTCCGGCTCTCGCAGCGGCTCATCGGTCCATTCAATTTCGCCCACGTCGGTCGCTCTTTTGACGGACTGGCAGGCAGTTTTACCCGCGGGCCGCTCAACTTTACCCTCATGGCCGCTCATCCCACCCAAGGCGGCCTCGATCTCGCAGCGATGAAGAAAATGGACGAGATCGACGTGCTCTACGCTGCCATCAACCTGACCCGGCCGGTTTTCATGCCAAACGGCGACGTGCGGATTTTCTACATCTACTACGGAGACGGCCGGAGCGTGCTGAAGTCCGACAACCGGCCGGCACCAGTTCGCGCTGCCGACCCTCAGGATATTTCGTTGCACACGGAGGGGGCGCACTGGATCCACGTTCTGCCGACCAGTGCCGGACCGTTCGATTTCCTCGCCTGGGGCGCTCTACAACAGGGTACGTGGGGATTCCTAGAGCACTTTGCCTGGCGCTGGGATGTGGAAGCGGGCTGGCAACCAGGCGCGCTCCCATGGAAACCGTGGCTCCGGGTCGGTTACGGTCGGAGTGCAGGAGACGATGACCCGCACGACGATGACCACGATACTTTCTTCCAAATCTTGCCGACGGCGAGACTGTACGCCTTCACGACTTTCTATAACCTGATGAATAACGAAGATGCCTTCGTGCAACTCATCCTGCGCCCCATTGCCGGACTGGTCTGGCGCACGGACTTCCACAATATCCGCCTGAGCGAAGCGCGCGATTTGTGGTATCAAGGGGCGGGGGCTACGCTCCGCGCGCGACATGTGGGGTTTGGTTTCGCCGGGCGGCCTGCCTTTGGAGAGCGTCATCTTTGCCGCGTGCTGGAAACCTCTCTCACCTACGCCTGGAGCCCTCACCTCGAATTCACGGTCTACTACGCCCACGTGTTCGGCAACGCGGTGGTGCGGAAGATTTTTGCCGGTGATCAGGCCGACTTCGGCTACGTGGAGATGGTGCTGAAACTGTAACGAGCTGCTCGTGTCTGACCTTGCCGTTGCAGGGGGAGGGAAGGTGTCGTCTCTTGCCGCAAAACGTCAAAAAACCGGCACCTGCCTGTCGGTATAGCAACACCATCGTCCCTCCCTGCTCCGAAGAGAAGAAAATCTCCTTGTTCTCTCGCGGACTACAACGATCGCGGAGTCTGGCACACTTCCTGCTTCTCTACAGGAACAACAGCCGTGCATGTCCCGCGGAGGAGGTGATCCCTCCTCACCTCCTCCTTCTTGCCCAGGGACGGTGGCTCCCTCCCACCGTCCCTCCCTCCTGACTCTTCCTGCCTTTCTGCGGTGATGAGCTGGACAATGCCTCCCGACAATGGACGTTTAACAATGCGGTGAAAACCGGCGTGCTCGAGCATGGCCCGGAGCTGGCTTTCTGTCGGCAGATAGGACACCGATTGGGGTAGGTAGGCATAGGCCCATGCATCGGCGAGCAGAGCGCCGAGCAGGGGGACGAAGCGCGTGAAGTAGAAGTGATGCCCCCAGCGCAGCAACCAATGACGTGGGGTATCGACCTCCAACAACGCCAGCCGCCCACCGGCAGCCAACACACGAGCAGTTTCCGCGAAGACCAGGGGAAGCGAGACAAAATTGCGCAGAGCAAAGCCCGAGAGCACGACCGTGGCCCACCCCGACGGCAAAGGTAAACAGCCGGCATCTGCTTGCACGAACACGGCACCGATCCTGCGAC
>JANWXO010000035.1 GCA_025057295.1 Candidatus Binatia bacterium
CGAGCGGTCGTCCCCGGTAGCCAATATGTTGCGGGCCATTGGTGGTCGAGAACCCGAACGCACCAGCGGTCATCGCGTCGTGTAACAGCGCGCAGATCTGTGCGGTCTCCTCCGACGTCGCCGCTCGTTCCATCGATTCCTCGCCCATGACGTAATGGCGGAAGGGGGTCAGCGGTGCCATGAATCCCACGTTAATGCCGACGCCTCGCCGCTGAGCAGCCTGCATAAACTCCGGAAAACTCACCCAATCCCACGTTACCCCCTGTGCCAGCACCTCGAAGGGGATGGCCTCGACATTGACGAGGTCCCAGGTGGCGATTTCCCGCGCCTCTGGCCGGCACGGCGCGAGTCCCACGCCACAGTTGCCCATAATCACAGAGGTCACCCCATGCCACGAGGAGCAGGTCACCAGCGGATCCCAGCAAATTTGGGCATCGTAGTGAGTGTGGTGATCGATGAAGCCAGGGGCAACGATCAGGTCAGAGGCGTCGATCACAGTCGCGGCCCCGTCCGTGACCTTGCCGATCTCTACGATCTTCCCTCCTGCAATCGCCACATCCGCACGGTAGCGGGCAGCCCCGGTCCCATCGACGACCGTCCCATTCTTGATGAGGATATCGTACGCCATCACAAGCCCTCCTTTGTCAGCGTCTTCTCGAGTGTAGGTCTACACCCTTTTCTGCCGCAAAGCCAGAGCTGGTTTCCGGCGGCGGTCACACGGTACCAGCACTGACGCGCTGGAGAAAAGCGAGCACCGCGCGGTTGAACGCTTCGGGCTGGTCGAGATTGGCAGCATGGCCCGCGTCGGGGATGATCACCTTGGTGGCGCCGGGAATCTTGCGCGCCATGTACTCGGTGGCAGCCAGAAAAGGTTCATCTTTGGCCCCGGCAAGCACCAAGGTAGGGACCCGGATCGCCTCCAGCGTGCTGATCACTCGGGCATCCCGCTGCGCCAGCATTCCGCGCGCTGCATGGGCAAGCCCCTGGGCCGAACGGTGGCTACTCGCGACAACTTCCGCGCTCCGACCCAACGCCGCCAACCCACGCGTTTCAAAGGCGCGCGCGGTCTCCTCGGCCCGCCGATTCCAGCCGGCGCGCGCTTCGTCGTTTTTGTAGCCGGGCCCGGTGTCGAAGAGCATGAGGGCTCTGACGCGATCAGGATGAGCCAGATGAAAGGCGAGCGACATATAGCCGCCCAGCGACAGCCCGCCGATTACAGCCTGGCGAACCCCCTGGATATCGAGCAAGGCGACCATATCACCCACCGTTGCTTCCTCCGAATAGGCGGCAGGATCAGGTGGACTATCCGACTGCCCGTGCCCCCGCATATCCCACACGATGACCCGATAGTGCTGAGCCAAAGCGGCGAGGTTTGGCTTCCACATAGCGGAGGTCGCACTGTAGCCGTGAGTGAGGAGGACGGTTGGACCTGCACCGTGGACTTCGTAATAGAGCTGTACGCCGTCGCGATCGAGGAGCGGCATGCTTGGCCTCCGTCAATGGCAAGTGGTGGTGTAGTGTTTCCCCCCTCGCTAGCATTTCCCTGCCACCATGACAACCGAATACCTCTCCTCGAGCCGAGATGGGTGTCCCCCTGCTGGGGAGAACAATGAAGCGCGGAGCAAGGTGACAAAGAACGGCACTGTCACACCCTCCTTCAGGGAGCCTTCACTGCGTATTCCCGCAGTGCTGGCATTGGCACACGGCTTGCTCACAGTGCCCACTGAGGAACGAGCTCTATTTGACCGGCTGGGAGTAAAGTTTATCGGTCCTCGTGTCGATGTATAGAACAGGAAGGAACCGGCCATGTGGATATGGCTCATCGTATTGTGCGGGGTGCTAGCCCTCGTGGGGGTTGTTATCCAGAGAAGAATGGCCAATACAGAAACAGGCGAGAGCCTGTCTTCTGCTTCTGAGGAAGGAGAAGGGACAGAAGAGAGCGCTCTGGTTGCCAAAAGGGACACTGCGGGCGAGCGCGAGGTCAGCGCGATCACCGCCACGAAGGATGGCGGGTGGATTATCAATCCCGAAAGCGCATTTCGCCTGACCCTCTATGGCATCGACCAGGCAACTGCCCTCCGCATCAAGCACATCCTGGATGCCACAGGAGCAGAGTGGCCACCCTCTGCCAAAGTGGATGCGCTGTTACCCGTGATCGTGCGTTCTCACTTACGCTGCAAAGAAATTGAGGCCTACATCAACGAATTTCGTCCAGTCTACCTCAAGACTCTCGATGACCTGCAACGGACCTCTCCCGAGTGGGCAACGGCGACGGAGCAAGGCCGCAAAGAGTTACTCGCTTCCTTCCGTGCACACGCTCTCGCTTCGCTGGATACTCGTCCACGCGGCAACCTCACGATCCTGTTCGAAGATACTCCGAACGATCTGACCATCGACGCGGCTCTCCTCGACCGCTTCGGCTACGACCTCATGCAGCTGTACCTTCGTCACGCCGATCCACCCGGCAAAATCTACCTACTCTCCCGCAAGCATCCTGACCGCGCGGGATTTGACGAGCTGGTCAACCATGGTCTTGCGATCCGCGGCCCTGAGATTCCGCTGCACGCAATCGTGGATACGCTCAAGCTCAAAGAGATCAAGGCGATGGTGGCGGACCTGAACCCGCCACCGCTGACTCGCAAAGCACAGGCCATCCCGTACCTCCTCGCCTTGCCCGACGCCAAAGACCGAGTAGCACGGGTCGCCCCACTCCAGGAGTACTTCCAACTGCGTCCTCTCCCCCCAGAATTCGCGCACGTAGACCTGCAACACCTCGCGTCTGCCTGGCGCTACATGCGAGAGATCGCCACCTTGCTGGTCGACACCTACACGCGCGGGCACGACGTAGTCGAACAAAAACAGTTCTATCAGGAACACGACGCCGGAGTGAGCGGCTGGAAAATTGTTCCCGATGAAGACGCATGCCCATACTGCAAACGGTCGGCAGAGAGAACCTACCCCGTGAGTCAAGCCCCGCGCATCCCGCTCCATCTTGGCTGTCATTGCCAGCTCGTCCCCTCCTATACCCCTGCAGCCAAGCCCGTTTGCGAACTACAGGCGGTCGAAATCGTCTGAAAACGGTCACTGTGCCTCCTCACATAACGTCCGCGATCCGGGTTCGCATCCACCCAAACAGCGCACGAAGCCCTGCGGATCGACACCAGCCCCACCCCCTTCGATGCGGGAACAATACACCCTGCCTCGCTGATCACGCCGACATTCCCCTTTGCCACAGAGAACGGTTCCAGTATCGTCGCGCTCAGCACCGCCAGTTGGGTACTTGGCACAATACACGATCCCGAGGGAGCTGACGGCACAAGCCGCGCGCACGGGGACCGGGAGACCACCCAGCACGACCAGAACCCCAATGACGACCAACGTGAACATCCTGGGATGCCTCCTCCATGAGCCCCTAATACGAAGGGCACCAGATTCAGAGCAGGAAGCTATGCTCGCGTGCGTTCGGCGATCAAGCGATCGAGCTCCTCTTTGAGGCGCGGGAGCACCGTATCATAACTGAAACTGCCGATCTTGGTGCTTTTCCGCTTCAGGTTGACCGTCGTTGGACCACACCACAGGCCGAGGTCGGCGTCGTTAGTCTCCCCTGGCCCGTTCACGCGACACCCCATGACGGCGATGGTGATGCGGTGTTCCCTCGCATATGCCGTCAGCGCCTTGACTTCTTGGGCAAGCTCGACGAACTTCTCGTTTTCCACCCGCGAGCAACTGGGACACGCAATGATATTGAGTCCTGTGCCGAAGTCTGGCACGGAAATGAAGCGCCCTTGCTGCACGTCTGCCAGAATTTGCAATCCCGCCAGCACCTCTTCATGCTTGCGTTCGTTCGGGAGCGTCAAAGAGACGCGAATCGTGTCCCCAATCCCGCTGGCCAGCAGCGGTTCAAACGCCAGGCGACTTTTGATAATGCCGTCAGGAGGCAGACCCGCTTCCGTCACGCCGAGATGGAGGGGGACATCGGGGCGGGCCTGGGCAAAGCGACGATTTGCCGCGACCACTTTTGCCGGGTCCGAATCTTTGAGCGACACGACAAAACGGTCAAAACCCAAATCTTCCATTAACTGACAGTGGTACAAGGTGGACTGGATCAGGGCTTCCATCGCATCGCCGGGATATTTCTCCAGAAACGCTGGCGCCACCGACCCACAATTGACGCCGATACGGAGGGCGATATCGTGGTCACGCGCCACCTGGACCAGCCAGGCAACCTTCTGCGGGATCGTTTTACTCTTCTCGATATGATGCAGATGGCCAGGGTTGTAGCGGATTTTATCTACATAGGGAGCGACCAGAGGAGCAATTTTGTAGTTCTCTTGGAGATCGACAGACAGCGTAACCGTCGTCTGCGCGCGGATTTCTTTCAGCGCCGCCGCCTCCTTGGGATTATCGACGGCGATGCGCACGATTCCTGCCCCTGCCGCTGCGAGTTGGTGAACCTGTGCAACCGTGGCATCGATATCAGTGGTCTTGGTCGCGCACATGCTCTGGACGACAACCGGTGCTCCCCCGCCAACCTGCACCCGACCAATGCGCACTGCTCTGGTAGGCATCCGTTCCACGTCTCGTATCCCTCCCTACGCAAACTAGGGTCAGGGTACCCGAGGATGTCCGAGGCTGCAACTAGCCTAAAAGCGAGAGCCAGTGAGGAACAGCTCTGGGGGTCTCAGTTCCTGCAGGGCAACGGCAAAAACTGCCCGTGCAGTTTTTGCCGCCCTACTGTTTGAGGGGCATTTGCACGATCGGTGCTGTAGGGTTGCGCTGGGCATAGTCTTGCAGACGCTGTTGCAGCTCGTCGATCCAGCGCTGAGCTTTTTCCGCGTCGATCTCTCCCGCGTCGAGTTTGCGCGAGATCTCATCCAGGAAGTGTTCGTAGAATGTTTTCATGCGGTCCTTTATACCCTGAATGAGCAGGCAAGCAAGGGCCTAGGCCGCACGTGGAAGACGGGTGACGTGCCGCCCTTTCAACACTTCTTGCAGTCGCTGCCGCAAGCCGCGTCGGAGCAGCTGAGGATCAACACGGAACGCCGAACAGATGCCCTTGAAACTGCACAGCCACTCCTCTTCCTCCGACTCGATCCACTCTGCCGCCTCCCGGAACAACTCCTGCCCTTCCGCACTCGATGCCTTGGCATAGCGGAAATAACAATCGATGGCATCCTCTAACACGGCCCACAGTAAGCGATACTCCCCGCTCATCTGAATGCGTACCGCTACGGGATCGCTATATTGGACGGGGATGAGGTCCGCAAGCGAGACTCTCTCTTGCTCGTGTTCCTCGGGCTCCACTCCTACCATATGCCCTCCTCTTGGGAGACCGGGTCGTGGACGTTGAGTAGGGCACCTCCTACCGCGCTTGACACTGGTCCCCTTGTTCGACTCTGCATGCCGCAGAGAAGGATCGAGAGGCACTGTGTACATGCCGTCCTCAGAGAAGCAAAAATCGGTCCAAACTAGAGAGAGCTTTTTTTTCACTATTCTTGCCGTGCCATGGTCAGGATTTAGACACCCTCCTGTCTAAGAATTGACAGCTCAGAGCTCCGAAGACCATTTTTGGCAGTCGCTGTCCCTTTCCCGATCGCGCTGGCAAATGATACGTTAAGCCCATGAGCGCGCAGGTTGTCGAAGGGCGGGTGATCGCCCAGCGGGTCTACGAGGAGCTGAAACGCGAGATCCCTCAACTGATCCAGCAGACTGGGCGTCGCCCGGTGCTGGTGAGCATCTACGTCGGTTCCCACCCCGCGATCGAAATCTACATTCGCTCACAAAACCGCATTGCGCGAGAGCTGGGGATCGAGTACCGCTGGTATCACCTCCCGGATACGGCGGAAGAGCGTGAGGTCTTGCATCGCCTCTACCAGCTCAATCAGGACCCAGAAGTGACCGGTATTATCTTGCAGCTGCCCCTTCCCCCCCATTTGCGCCGCTCGGTCCTCGTGAACGCCATCGACCCATTAAAAGACGTTGACGGAACCCACCCCGAGAACATCGGGGCGGCACTGATCGGCGAAATGCGCATCGGTTCCTGTACTGCGTTGGCTGTGATGCGGCTGCTGGAAGCGACAGGCACGGCGATGAAGGGCAAAGAAGCGGTGATTGTCGGCCATAGCGAACTGGTCGGCAAGCCGGTCAGTCTCATGCTGCTCGACCGGCTCGCGACCGTCACCATCTGCCACATCGCCACAGCACAGCAGGGACGGCTAGTCGAGCATGTCCGTCGTGCCGAGGTGCTCGTCGTCGCAGTCGGATCGCCCGAGGTCATCAAAGGAGACTGGATTCAGCCCGGAGCAGTCGTGATCGACGTCGGCATCAATCAGGTCGGCAAACGGATCGTCGGGGATGTGGAGTTCAGCAGTGCGCGGGAGCGAGCCTCGTACATTACGCCCGTACCAGGAGGGGTCGGACCCGTCACGGTGTCCATGCTGATGCAAAATACCGTCAAGGCATTTAAAGCCCAAATCGAACAGGCTGTGTGAGAGACAACAGAACGACTGCCCAGACGGCCACGAAGGATCCTACATCGGCTCTTCTTCTAGTTGCACTGAGAGTTGCAGCGGTTTTCCCGCCCGCACGACCGAAAAGACGACAGTGTCACCAGGGCGGTAGGCGCGCAGTTTATCGCTAAATTCCTGGGCATTGCGCACCGGCTGATTGTCTACCGCGACGATGAGGTCGCCAGGGGGGTGGCGGTTGGTGTACATGTCGTGGGCAATAGCCAGCGGAATGGCGAAGGGGCCAGCCGGTGACATTGCCAAGACGACAATCGCCGCTTTGAAGAGTGAACTGCCCCCTGCCTCCGGCGCGTCAGCCCCTTGAAAGCCAGCGCGGGCAGCAGGACTGCCCGCCACCACACTGAGCACTTTGACCCCGGCCGGTCCCTCCTCGGCAGTCGCGTACAGAACACCGAGATAGGTACGGCGGTGCGGTTGAGACGGCAATTCAGGGACGTCCTGGGGCAGAGCAACCCCCGCCGGCAGATCCTGCCCTCCCGGGTCGACGCTGGGAGATGGGAGCGTCTCGTATACAGGGGCACTCGGTACCGCCGCCGGCAGTTCTTGCACGGGGATTTCCAGCACTTGGGGGGCACCGATTCTTCGTCCTTCGCCGCTGCTCACCTGATCCGATTGGCTTCCCTGAGCAAACAAGACAGAAGGACTACTCCCCAGCAGGGCGACGAACATCCACCAGCAGAGGCATGTACGCATGTTCATGACGAAAGCCTCCTCGTTGCTCTCCTTACAGCTTGAATCCTTCCTCAAGGGGCATTATTCACCCTGTGGGAGACCAGTGCAAGGAGCGAGACGCTACTCAATGGCCGCGAGTGCCTGTTCGAGTTCCTGCACCGGCAAAATCTCGCGGGGATTGTCCATCACTCTGGCAAATCGCACCTGTCCCTGTTTGTCTATGATAAAGTAGGCCCGGTTGCTCAACCGTTTCTCCTTATCGAACCAGCCAGCGTAGGCTTCGATAACCTGGGGAGCATCGAACGCACTGAGGAGAGGATAATCGAGTTTGATTTGCTCGGCGAATACCTTCTGCGACGCGCCGTGGCTGGTGCTGATCCCGATTACCTTGGCGTCGAGTTTCCTCTGCGCCTGCGCCTCCTGCCCGGAGGAGAGTTGCACTGTTCACCCGGGGGTAAAGTCCAACACGTAGAACAATAGGACAACGTTCTCTTTGCCTTGAAAGTCTCGCAGACACACCGTCTGTCCTTGGCTAGACGGCAGACAAAAATCCGGGGCCGGCTTCCCAACTTCCGCCCTTCCCCATGCCTGCCCCGCCATGCCCACAGTGATCAGGCTGAGGATAGCTACCCCGTACCAGAGCGATCGGCTGCGCATCACTGCTCCTCTCTTCTTGCGCCCCTTCCAGGATGAGAGGACGCTCTCAGGTTAGGTTACGCCGGTCGAAACTTGACGAGCGTAATCTCGGGAGTCACGTCTTCGAAGGTGGCTTCCACTCCCATCCCAATGTGTACCTCTTCCGGTTTGCAACCCACAATGTTGGTGGTGATACGCGGTCCCTCGGCGAGTTCGACAATAGCGATGACGTACGGCACGTCTTCGGCAAAGGCGGGATGCGTTGGGGCCCGTGCAATCGTATACGAATAGACGACACCTTTGCCGGACACCTTGATCCACTCCAGCTCCGACCCCAGACACTCAGGGCAAATGTCGCGGGGGTAGAAGATATGCGCCCCGCACTTTGTGCAGTGTTGGATCTGCAGTTCGTGCCGTTTTGCCGCCTGCCAGAACGGTAAAGAGGTCGCGGTCGGCCGCGGCAAGGGTTTCTTATACTCTGTCATGGCTGCCCCCCTATTGAATCCCTAGCACCAGACTGCACTGCTCGCTCATGATCCCACCATTGCCGTTGACATAGCCGATCGTCGCATTTTTGACCTGCCGCTCTCCAGCTCGCCCCATCAACTGCCGCACGGCTTCGATCACGTGGCTCATGCCGCCGGCAAGACCGGGCTGACCGAACGACAGTTGGCCGCCATGGGTATTGCACGGGAAATCCCCCCGGTAGGTCAAATCGTGTTCCCAGACAAAGGGTCCGCCATGTCCCTTTTTGCAGAACCCGGCATCTTCGAGGGTGACGATCACGGTGATGGTGTAACAGTCGTACGGCTGCACGAAATCCATATCCTGTGGGGTTACCCCAGCCATCTTGAATGCTGCCTCGGCGGCAGGCTTGACCAGAGAAGTAGTCAGGCTGCGGGCGCGCGTGATGCCGCAGTGTCCCCCTGCTTCACCCGCGCCGAGGAGATAGACCGGCCGGTGGGGTGCCCGCTTGGCGCGCTCCGCGCTGGTCACGATGAACGCTCCACCGCCGGTGCACGGACTGACGATTTCCAGCAGATGCAGGGGATCAACGATCATACGGGAATTGAGCACATCGTCGATGGTGATCTCCTTCTGGCCGAACAGGGCCGCAGGGTTCTTGCAAGCATTCTTGCGTTGATCGACCGCCACCTTCGCCATCTGCTCAGGGGTGGTACCGAACTCGTACATGTGTCGGCGCGCAATGAGGGCATAACCAGGATTGGCAGCGATCAAGCCATACGGCGCGTCGAACTCGGCATCCAGCCGGGGAAACGGAGGAGGTTTTGTCCCCGTGGCTTTGGTGCTGCGGGTATCGCCGAGGACACACAGCACGTTCTGGCACATACCGGCTTCGATCGCCGCGGCTGCACGCCATACCATGCCTGCAGCCGAGGCCCCGCCCAGTTCGACCTGGCCAAAATAGCGAGGCTGAAGTTGGAGGTATTCGGCCACGACCGACGGCCACAGCACGCTGTAGTCCCCGATCGCCATCCCGGTCAGCAGACCATCGATCTCCTTCTTTTCTAGACCAGCGTCGGCAATCGCATCCCTGGCCACTTCGCTGATAATACCTAGGGGGGTTTTGTCCCCATCCCCTTTCTGCGGGGCCATCTCGGCAAATCCGATAATCGCCGCTTTTCCCCTCAAGCTCATACCGTGCCTCCTTCGTCTGCTCGGGTGTGCATGCGCCACTTTATCCCGCTCTGTACCGTACTGTCAAAAGGTGGGGCAGCACAGTCATGCCCTGTAGGCGGAGACAGACATCGGTCCACTCCCCATAAAACCCTGGTGGTACGGCTCAGGTCTTGTCGCCACCGGTAGGCCGCTGTCGAACGTCACGCACCTTCGTCGCACGAGAAGGGTCTTGCGATGTCGGCACCGACCATATGATGTTGCTGCCTCGACTCGTGCCGCCGGAGTGTCATAGAACGTCGGACTCCGCCGGGCGGATTCTACGTCGGCTCGAAGCAACAGGTCAGACCTCGACAGTTGACTGTCTTCTTTTATGCCTGGTGCCCAGCGCTGGGACAGGCCATGCTCGTTCGGTCTCGTCCGACTCACGCTGTGCCGGGTCGCGGTCGACCACCGACACGGCGAAGGGTGCTTTGCAGTCCAGCTCTTCACACGGTGCCCGGACCTCGAGCCCTCAAGGGATTGATCGCGCCGGGTCACTCAACACCCCACCCCATCCGAGGGACCTCAGAATCGGGTCGATGACCTGAGTCCTAGTGGCCATCTCGTTTTGCTCGTAGAGCGATCGGTGATTGCGAATTCGTGCAGCCACGCGCTGGATGGATTCCGAGAATTCAGACATCCTCACGCCCTCCAGAGCTCATCGCGATACCCCTGAAGCGACCCCTGACACTCCGACAGAGATCGCACTGACCATCTCGCTCCCGCTCCTCCCGTTTCCTCCCCAAACAGGAGCCATATCCTCCACTTGTCCTCCTTTTTGTCAACAAACCGATCTGCCCCGGGAACATTTGACAAGTCCGCCCGTCAAGCATATTACCTCTTTCATGCTCCCTGCGCGCCAGCTGTTTGACGAGGTCATTGCTGCTTTGCGTCACACTATTGCCCCAGCCATCCCCGACCCTTACCCCAAAGCCCAAGCCTACATGGCCGCGGTCATCCTGGAGTTTCTCTCCCGCCAGGTGGAAGAACGCCAGGACATCGCCCGTGAAAAGCGGCAAGCGCTGAGCGCCCTGTGGCAGGATCTGGCAAACATCCTCGCTGGCAGGGAGCTCCCGGCGCCAGAGGACACCGACCACGCCGCCCGCCTGTGCCGGGTGATCGAGTGGCTGTATAGGGAAAAAGACCGGCTGGGGCCAGAAGTGTTTATGGCTGCCAATCGGCGGATCCGCACCACCCTGCGGGAGCTGCTGAATCAAGATCTGCAAATCGCTAGGACGGTCGAACCCTAAAGGCCTGACGGACTCCTATGCCAAGTGCGATACAAGACACAATCCTCGCCTATCTCCAGAGCAAACTGCCCCAGGCACGAGATCTGACCCTCACCCAGTTTACGCAAACCGCCGGGGGGTGGTCACACGAGATCTACACGTTTTACGCTCACTGGACCGAGAACGGCCAGACGGTGACGCAGGGCCTGTGTCTGCGCAAGGATCCCGGTACCGGTCTCTTGCGCAACCTGTCTAACCTCCATGAACAATACCGCGTCCTGCGCGCACTCGAGCCCACCCCTGTACCGGCCCCGAAAGTGTACTGGTACGAGGAGGATGCCACTATCTTAGGTGGACCCTTTTTCCTCATGGAAAAGGTCGAAGGCGAGGTCCCCAACCCCTGGGCAAAAGCGGGGAAACAGTACTATGCCGAAGCCGCCCGACGCGGCAAACTGCCCCGCAGCTTCGTCGAAGCACTCGCCACCTTGCACAACCTCGACTGGCAGGCTGCTGGGCTGGCATTTCTCGGCGTGCCCGGACCGGGCACGGACTTCGCCCTGCGCGAGATCGCCAAATGGGAGTCGCTCATTCACCAGTCCCTGCGGAAACCCGAGCCAGTGCTGACCGAGGTGCTGATGTGGCTCAAAGCGAACGCACCCAAGACCCAACGGCTGGCGTTTGTCCACGGCGCCTACCGCACCGGCAACCTGATCATCAAAGATGACGCTGTCGCAGCGATTATCGACTGGGAACTGCAGGTGATCGGCGACCCGATGTACGATGTCGCCTACGTACTCTCGGACCTCAACCGTGAGGGTTCACCGCTGTTCTCGTGTGTGGTCGAGCGCGAGTTCTTTTTGGACTACTATCAGCAACTGACCGGCCTCACCGTCGATCTCGACGTGTGCCGCTACTACGAGGTCCTCTACATGATGCGCAGTACCGCCTTTTGGCTCAGCGCTTCCGGGCTCTTTGCCGAAGGCAAGAACAAAGACCTGCGCCTGGCCCGGACGGCGTACTCGGTGCCGGTGGTGCTGGATATGGCGGCAAAAGCGCTCGGGTTCTAACCTCACCACCGACCTCCGCGGCTGCAACGACGGGAGCGAGGAGACGACTATGGCAGAGTTCCAGAGGGGGAGTGTCCAGGCGAACGGGATCGATTTCCACTATGTGGCACTGGGGAGCGGTCCATTGGTCCTGTGTCTGCACGGGTTTCCGGACAACGCCCTTACCTACCGCTATCTCTTACCCGACCTCGCTGCGGCTGGCTTTCGCGGCGTCGCCCCGTTCATGCGCGGGTATGCACCGACCGGCAGGCCACAGGACGAACGATACCAATCGGCTCTCTTGGCCCAAGATGCTATCGCCCTCATCACCGCTCTGGGAGCAGAGCGGGCGTGTGTGATCGGGCACGATTGGGGTGCGCTCGCCGCCTACGGCGCTGCAGCTCTGGCACCCGATCGCGTGCAGAAACTGGTGACGCTGGCCGCGGCCCATCCTGCCGCTCTGCTGGGCGCTTTGGCGACGAATTACGACACGATCAAAGGGGGGTGGCACGCCTACTTTTTTCAGATGCCGTTTGCCGAACAGGCAGTGAGTGCGAACGACTTCGCTTTTCTCGAGCGCTGGTGGCGAGATGCCTCGCCGGAATACGATCCGCCGCCAGACATTCTGGAAAGCGTCAAGGCCACCTTCCGTCAGCCCGGAGTCCTCACCGCCGCACTCAACTATTATCGCCACACCTTCAACCCGGCTCACCGCGATCCTGCCTTAGCCGCCCTGCAGGAGACAGTGACGACCTCCCCCACGCCAGTTCCTACCCTCGCATTTCACGGCACCAAGGACCGCCCTGGCCGTTTGGAGGCCTTCGAGCAGATGGATCGGTTTTTTACGCACGGGCTGGAAAAAGTCATCCTCCCAGGGACCGGACATTTCCTCCACTTGGAGCGACCAGCAGAGGTCAACGCCAGGATCGTCGAATTCCTGCGGACGTGAGGGAGACCGATGGCGAAAGTGCAACACTGTCTGATGTGCGCCGAAGCACTCTACACTATGACCAACTCTGGCGAACCGGTCGACGGAGTGTGGCCGCCGCTGGTCGAAGATGACCAGTACGGCACGTTACTCATCTGCCCGCACTGTGAGGCCCAACACCTGACCTACATCGACACGACCCCAGGCCAGCCCCCCGTGCGGCGCGTCCGTATGTTAAAGCCGCCCTCATAAGCGCTCCCGCGGGATCCTCCCTCACCCTGCTGTTGGCTCCTCGACCCACGTTCCACCCGCGTGTACAATCCTGCCGAACACGCCCCGGGGAGGCAGGCTATGGCGTTTACGGCTGCGACGCACCCAGCGCGCTCCGCGCGCATTTTTTACGGCTGGTGGATGGTGGTGGTCTCCTCGCTGGCCATGGCTGCCGGCCCCATTCTCATCACCAGCACCTTCGGTATCTTCATCAAACCTCTCGCCGACACCTTCGGTTGGAGCCGCAGCGAGATTTCCTTCGGCTTCTCGCTGGTCGCCTGTATGGCCTCCTTCTGTGCGCCGGTAGTCGGGAGTCTGGTCGATCGCTTCGGGCCACGCAAGGTCATGCTGTGTGGCGCCGTTGTATTCGGGAGCGGGTTTGTTTCCTTCTGGTTCCTGTCGGCATCGCTCTGGCACTTCTATGCCCTGTACCTGTTGACGGCATTGGGTGGAGTCTGCCTCACCTCCATTCCTTTTGCGGCCACCATCTCGCGCTGGTTCGTGCGGCAACGCGGGATCGCTCTCGGTGTCATGGGAACCGGGGTATTTGTCGGCGGCATCTACGCCCCGCCGCTCGTCACGTATGTGATGACCCAGGCGGACTGGCGCTGGGCATACGTCACCCTCGGCGTGCTCGTGTGGGTTATCGTCCTTCCGGTCATCGGCTTCTTCTTCGTCGAGAGTCCGCAACAGCTCGGCCTCGCTCCTGATGGCAGAGTGGAGACGGGCGAAGCCCGGCCACGTGTGACCTTCCAGGCTCAGCCAAGCCGCGACTATACGCTGAATGAGGCACGCGCCACCCTGGCCTTTTGGTGCATGGCCGCCAGCTTCGCGCTCCTCAGCGGGACGCTGCACGGGTGTATTACCCATCTGGCTCCGCTCCTGACCGACAAGGGGCTGACTCCCCAGCAGGCAGCCGCTGCCCTCATGCTCCTCTCCGCCATGGGGGTTCTCGGGCGACTCACGGCCGGATATCTGGTTGACCGCTTCCCGGCCCACCTGGTCGCATTCGCCCATTTCATGGCGGTGACTATCGGTCTGTGCGCTGCGCTCGGGGCGGCCAATCACGGTTTGGCACTCCTCTTCGCCGCCATGGTCGGTCTCGGGTTTGGCGCCGAAAGCGACCTGATGCCCTATCTGATCGGTCGCCACTTTGGGCTGGCGGCGTTCGGCACGATCTTCGGCTGGTTGTACGGCGCCTTTGCGTTCGGGGCGGTGCTCGGTCCCCTGCTCATGGGGTGGATCTTCGATACGACCGGCTCTTATCAGCTTGCTGTCATCGTTTTGCTGCCAGCCACCGTGCTCGGCGCCGCGCTGATGCTCCCGCTGGGCAAGAGACCGTCTACGCCTTCAACAAATCCTCTGCCATAGCACGCAGCCGATTCGGGTCCATAAAGGTGCCGGCAGTCAAACCACCGTCCACCACGAGGGCATGGCCAGTAATAAAGGACGCATCATCGGACGCGAGAAAGAGCGCTGCTTTGGCAATATCCTCGGGAGTCCCCAGGCGATGGAGCGGGGCCATGTGGAGGAAATATTTGACCACCGGCGCATTCTCCGGCTTGCCACTAACTGCACTCTGCAGCATCGGGGTGTCGATGGCACCGGGACAGATGGCGTTGGCGCGGATATTGCGCGGGCCGTATTCGACAGCAATATAGCGGGTGAGGTTAATCACCCCGGCCTTGGCCGCGTTGTAGGCGGGCAGGAAGTTTTGCGCCAGCAAACCGGAAATCGAGGCAGTATTGATGATCACGCCGCCGCCGCTCTGGAGCATCGCCCGAATGCCGTATTTGGACCCGAGAAAGACCCCTTTCAGGTCGATATCGACCACCCGGTCCCATTCCTCTTCGGTCATTTCGGTCAGCTCCACGCCTTGCGCCACGCCGGCATTGTTGAACAACACATCGAGGCGGCCGTAGCGGGCGACGGCTTGGTCCACCATGCGACGGGCATCGTCATCCCGTGCGACGTCGGCCCGCACGAATATAGCATCCCCTCCCATCTCGTGAATCAGATCGACAGTTTTTTGCCCTCCTGCGTCGTCGATATCGACTGCCACCACTTTACTGCCTTCCCGCGCGAACAGGATCGCGGTCGCGCGCCCCATCCCTGACGCTGCGCCGGTAATCAGCGACACTTTGCCTGGTAATTTCATACGCACCCCCTGCAAAGCTCATGAGTGTCTTGGGTCACACGGTCCCAGCGTCTACCACATCTCCCCCTGTTCACGCAAACGCGGTTGCATCATCAGTGACAAATAGGATACACCAACGACACTGAGAGAGGAGGAGACGATGAAGTTGTA
This sequence comes from Candidatus Binatia bacterium, assembly GCA_025057295.1. Lineage (GTDB taxonomy): Bacteria > Desulfobacterota > Binatia > Bin18 > Bin18 > JANWXO01. Next base: position 15,297 of record JANWXO010000035.1, read on the forward strand.
CAATTCCCTCGGCCCCAACCCTCGTTGCGTCCGCATGTTTATGGCAGAGAAAGGGATTACCCTGCCTACGATCGAGATCGACATCCTCGGCGGGGAGAACCGCCGGCCACCCTACACCGACAAGAACCCAGGCGGCCAGATGCCGGCTCTCGAACTCGACGACGGCCGGGTTCTGGCAGAAACGGTCGCGATCTGTGAATACTTGGAAGAGAGACATCCAACCCCAGCCCTCATCGGCTCCACGCCGGAGGAGCGGGCCGAGACCCGTATGTGGCAGCGCCGGGTGGAGCTCAACATCACGGAAAACCTCTACAACGGTTTCCGCTTCGCCGAGGGGCTGAAAATGTTCCAAAACCGGATGCACTGCCTGCCCGAAGCGGCTGCAGGTCTAAAGCAAATCGTGCAAGAGAAACTGGCCTGGCTCGATAGGCTCATGGAGGGGAAATCGTTCATCGTCGGCGAGCGCTTCACCCTGCCCGATATTATCCTCTACGTCGCGCTCGACTTCGGCGCCGGTGTGGGGCAAACGATCGACCCTCAACTCAAAAACCTCACCGCTTGGTTCGCGCGCGTCAACGCCCGGCCCAGCGCGACCGCGAGCCTGCACGAGAAGGCGAAAGCAGCGGGCATGCGTGCGTGAGCATGGTGTGTTCCTCCTGAGGGACAAGTAGGAGAAACAGCGCTCGCAAAAGAGGAGGGCTGATATGGAACGACGTGTACAGTTCTACAGCGAAGGTATTCCCGTCGTCGGCATCCTGGGGATCCCGGACGACTATCGACCAGGAGAGAAGCGGGCAGCGGTCATCTTTTGCCACGGCTTCACCGCAGTCAAAGAGATGTGGCTGCCGCAGAACGCCGCGCGCCTGCGCGCCGCTGGGTATGTGACGCTGAATTTTGACTACCGCTATTTCGGCGAGAGCGGTGGAGAGCCGCGCTGTCGCCTGATCCCGCTCGCCCAGGTTGCCGACATCCGCAATGCTATCACTTTCATGCAGCAGCAGCCCGAGGTGAACCCGGACCGCATCGGCCTCTACGGCACGAGCTTCGGGTGTGCTAACGTGGTGTACACGGCCGGCATCGACGAACGTGCACGCTGTGTCGTTGCCGTCGTCGGACCGGGGGATTGTGAGCGACAGTTTCGCCTCGGACCGAACTTCGACGCCTTCATGGACAAGGTGCGGCGCGCCAAAGCGGAGTTCGTGCTGACGGGTAAAGTCTCCTACATGCAGACGGCGCGCCTGATGGCCCGCGATCCGGACGTCGTCGCTGACATCGAGAAAACTCAAGCCCAGTTCCCGACCTGGCGGCCCGAGGTGTCGTTCGAATCGCTAGCCGACATCATGGAGTTCAAACCCGAAAGCGTGGTGGATCGCATCTCGCCACGGGCGATCATGTGGATCCACACGGACAAAGACAAGCTCGTGCCGCTGTTCGAGGCGCAGAGCATGTATGCCAAGGCGAGGCAGCCGAAGAAACTCGTCGTGCTGGAAAACATGGTACACGACGACGTATACCGCGGGCGCGGCTTCGAACTGGTCGTGCAACACACCAACGCCTGGTTTGCAGAACACCTGCCGGCGCGCTAACGCAAAGCCGGCATGCTGCATTGCCTCGACGTCTGCGGCCTCGAGGCCGCTGGGAGGGTGAAAAGCGGCTGACACCAGAGCGCTTGCTGCGGACGGTGCAAGTCCCTGTCTGGTGCCACCTCAGCGCCGCTCAGGGGGCTCACAGTGTCGGGGCGCCTTCTTCCAGGACGAAGCATTGTTCATCGAGATAGAGCCCTCCACGGAGCCGACATGTCTCCTTATCGGCAATCGCTTCTGTGGGGGTATAACAGCGCTCGTTGTAGAGGATCCCGCCACGGCTTTGACAGATATCTTCCTTCGTCCGCGGCCGCACCGCTTCCCGCCGCACCTCTGCTTTAAAATTTTCCCACCGCCGCTTGGTATACGAGCACGCAGTTACCCCCAACACGACTCCGAGTGCCATACACAGTGCGGTCTTGCGCATCTCTCCTGCTCCCCCGCTGGGAGACAATACGGCATGGCAGGCTGGTGTGCCAGCCCGCTATACCACACGGACGCTTTTCGCAGCGCGTGTCTGCGCGAGTCCCCGGACTCCCAGGCCCTCCTGCTGGAGGCCAGGAATTCGGCTCGCCGTTTGGGAGGGCTGAGGAGCACGGCCTTTATTGGGCCGGTAGCGGACTCGCGCCCGCAGCCAGCACGACGCGAAAACATGTTCCCTGTCCGGGGACACTCTGCACGGTGACGTACCCACCATGCGCCTCGACGAGCGACTTGACGATGAACAGCCCGAGGCCCGTGCCTTCTTGGGTAAGCGAGAAGCGCGTCCGGCGGTATTTCTGGAACAGCAAAGGAAGCTCCTCAGGTGCAATGCCGGGCCCGGTGTCGGCGATGGCAACGATGACCTGCGAATCTCGGCATGTCGTGCTGATCGTCACCCGTCCCGTCGCAGGGGTAAACTTCAACGCGTTGTGGAGCAGGTTGGCGAAGACGCGCTCGAGAGCGAGGGAATCCCCTTCTACGAGCGGGAGGGCCGGGTGCAAGTGCCACTCCACAGTCACCCGGCGAC
>JANWXO010000360.1 GCA_025057295.1 Candidatus Binatia bacterium
TATGACCGCGCGGCAGCGTGGGTTCGGGGATGCACTGGGCCACAGTATGGTGATCTGCGGACATGCAGAAGTTGTGTTGGAGCCTGAGATCAAACCTTGGGATGTCGCTGCGACGAAACTGTTGGTGACCGAGGCAGGAGGGCGGTTCTCTGACTTTCACGGCAGGGGGTCGATCTATACCGGCACCGCGGTGATTTCCAACGGGTTGGTGCACGACGCGGTGATCGACATCTTACGAACGTGACCTTACTGCTGGAGTGGCAGGAGCTTTAGGGAGAGGTTTTCTTCATCCCTTTCTTCTTATTGTCTTCGCTGGGCGGGAGTGGGAGAATGCGATTGATAATCTCCTCCTTCATCTGCCCGTAACAGTCCTGGCACACCTCACCCCGCCAACTCCAGAGCGAGCGGCTCGGGCGCTCGGCTACGCCGATAGAAAATTCTAACAGCGCGTCAAGGCTCTCGACTTCGTTGCCGCAGCGATCACAAAAAAACTTGACCATACTGTTGCCTCAGCCTGGTCTCTCTCCCGCATCCGGCTCGTGCCACGACAGCTTGGCCGGCAGGAAAGCCCCCTCCTTGGGGGTGGGCTCCCCTCCTGGGAGAGGGCATCGATACCGGTCGTCCTGTCGGCTCCCAAGCGCCGCATCGTGGGTCCGTCTGCGAGAGGAGAGACCGTCACATGTCATACTTGGGTTGATCCAAGCAGGTTTCCACCCAAGGTAGGATGGCCGATACGCTTATCTCCGATCACGTTGATGAGCGCTGTCTTGCCCGATTGCAGCGCCCGTTCCAGCGCCGGGATAATTTCCTCCGGTCGCTCGACATGTTCGGTGTACACCCCCATGGGAGCGAAGACCTGATCGTAGCGAATGTTGGGCAACATGTCGAAAGGTTCTGTACGTCCCTTCAACATTGGCATCGACTCGAAACTCGGACCCCAGGAGCTGTTGTTCCACAGCAGCGCGACGATCGGGATCTTGTATTTGGCCGCCGTTTCCAGGTCCATCCCACCAATCCCAATCCCGCCATCGCCGATCACCACGATGACCTGCTTGCCCGGACGACCGAGCTGAACCCCGATCCCCATGCCGATTCCATGGCCGACGGGGGCGAGCGGTCCGGCATCGACAACTTGTCCCATCGCGTGGGCCGTGAACCACTGGCTTGTGTATCCGCTCAGGGTAAAGCTATCGATGATCAGTGTCGCATCTCTGTCGATCACCGTGACGAGGTCTTTGGTGAGGCGGTCAGGATGAATAGGGATATCGGCCTTATGTTTCTCGGCGCGTTCGTGAATCAACCGGTGATAGTTCTCGCGGACCTCTGCCACCCGTTGGAGCCAGGGGCTTTCGCGCTTGGCGCTGAAGTCGAGTTTCATCTCTTTGACTTTGTCGATCATCTGGCGTAGCACCAGTTTGGGATCGCCGACGATACCGACTGCCGCTGGCACGTGCCAACCCACGCGTTGCGGGGAGGCATCGACCTGGATGTAGGTGGCCTTGTCGTTCCACGTCGGCGGTTCCCCGAACTTCTCACCGCTCCAGAACTTGAAGCCGATGGCGAGGACCACGTCGGCGTCACCGGTAAAAGGCTTTTTCCATGCGCCGCGGATCGCGAGCGGATGGGCTTCGTCTACCGCTCCTTGCCCGGCGCGGCGGCAGTAGACCGGGGTGCTGGTGAGTTCGGCAAATTCTTTCAATTCCGCCGCAGCATTGGACCAGAAGATGCCATCACCGCCAGCGATCAGAGGTTTCTGTGCTTTGTAGATCAACTCCACTGCCCGTTCGATCTGCCGGGGGTCGCCTTGCGAACGCAGGTCATCCAAGTCGTAGACCTTCGCCCCGCGCCGCTGCTTCTTTTCATCGTCAGCGTGGTAGAGGATATTGGTCGGGATTTCTACCAGGGAAACTCCTTGCGGTGGATTGAGCGCCTCGCGAAAGGCCTGACGCAGATCGATTTCGATCGTCGTCCAGTCCAGCACCCGCTTCGCGAATTTGGCGAAGCTGCGCACGATGTCGGAACCGTAGGCCTCTTGGAAAGAGCCGATATAGTCCTCTGTCGTGGGATGCTGGCCAGACAGACACACGACCGCGCTGTTGGTCAAGCCGGCCACGCACAGACCGGTCACCGCATTCGTCAAACCGCAGCCGGCGGTGACGCAACACACGCCCGGAGTACCGGTCACCCGTGCCCAGCCGTCGGCAGCGTAGGCCGTCGCCTGCTCGTGACGCATGTGGATGAGCTTGATCCCGTTGTTCATCAGGTTGGCGAGGATGGGGAAGGTATGCCCACCGTTCACGGCGAACAGGTATTTGACGTTTTGCTCCTTGAGAATGCGGCCGATGAGGGCACCGCCGTCCATAGTTGCCATTATCGCTTTCCTCCTTTCAAGGTTCCGCTCAAGGTTCGGCAGGCATCTTCCCATATTTTTTCTGCTTGCGCCAGGGGAAGGAGAAATGAAAAAGGGGTGGCCTAAAGGCCACCCCTGGGATTGGAAAGAGCTCCCTGTAGTGTCGCCGTGCGCTACAGGATGTAGTATACCAAGCGAATCCACCACGTATCGCGGTCGGCGTAGTAGTTGAGAAACGACTGATCGGTACGGAAACGGCTCCCCGGATACAACGCCAGACCGGTGTAGAGATCGAGTTTTGGGAAATAGAGGCCGTGCCACCAGGTTTGCAGCAGGATCAGGTGCTGCTTGGCGTTGGGCGAGTACGCGTAGGCCAGCAAGGGTTCGAGCTTGCCTTTGGCGA
>JANWXO010000361.1 GCA_025057295.1 Candidatus Binatia bacterium
TTGCGCGCACGCAGCTTTCCCGTGGTCGCGCCAGATGGTCACCTCGTGGGGGTCATCGCGCGAGAAGACATTATGCGGGCGCTCAAAGATGCCACCCAGACTGCGTCGTAGGCGTGCAGATGAAGCGCGAAACGGCACCATTTCTCGGCTCGCGCTCCGTTGCCAAAGAGAGAGCCGATCGAGCGTCATGCTTCGCCGCTGCAGCAGCCCACTAGAGGGGAAGCTGCGAGCGGAACTGGGTCGGGATAACGTTCGTCCGTATGGTCACCAGCTGCTGGCTCCCGTGAGCATTGCCCAGCCGCACGAGGCCGGCGATGAACTGCTGCGGGTCGCTCAGCGGGATCAGCCGTTCTTCGCGGAAGAGGGGACTGGTGATGGTGAACGTCAGCTCTTTCGTCTCGCCCGACGCGATGGGACTGTTGGGCTCTACCATGAGTTGGCCGACAAAATCACGCGGCCCGGCCTGCGCCTGCTCGGCTGCTCCACCATTCACAAAGGTCGCCATCGCCATGATAAATTGCTGGATGGTGAGGGCGTCTTGTGAGAGGTTTTTGACCTGTACGGTCATCACCAGCGTATCTGTCGCTTCGTCGTAAGTCGCACCCCGTGGGGAAATCTCCGCCAGCTGCTCACCGGAGGAGATCGGACGAGGGGTGATCCAGTCGGTCTGCTGGGGGATTCTGACCGGATAGTTGGTCGTCGCATAGGTCCAGCCCACCACCAGGAGCACCAGGGTCAGACCGACCACGACGTTCATCCACATGTGATCGCGCGGGGTGATCAGGCCAATATCGGGTGCATCATCGTTCACTGGCAACTGCGAAGTGACGGCTAGGTTCGTTACCGTCCGCTTGGTGAGGGTCCAATACAGCAGCCACGCCATTCCCAGGACAAAGCCTGCGAAAGACCACCACCAGACGAATTGCCCACCGTATGTTTCCAGGTTAATAGTCTGTCCGTTCAGCAGCGTCACCGGAAATGCAAAGGGTGTGGAGCTTGGTCGGACCTGCACCCATTCGCCAGGACCGATGAGCGTTCCGGTGCCGCGGACGGCAATGCCCGGATGCACGTGCCAGCGTCCCGGTTCACGGCCGAGGATGACCAGCTTGAATTGATAAATGCCTCCTTTTTCGACAAAAAAAGACCCGGTCGAGGGTTGGTCGTTTACGGTTCGGTCTTGTAAAGCGAAGACCGGCCCGGGAACGACTGGTACGATGGAAGCAATCTCGGGCGGATACAACGTGTGCGGCCAGGTCTCCAGAATCTTGACCCTCCCGGTAATGGTGACCGGCTGGCCGACCTCGATCTCTAGAGGGGAAATCGACACGTCATAGAAGGCAGTCGTCAGGTTCTTCAGAAATGGCTCGTCACCCGCCTCCCCGTGCGCCCAGACCTGGGGAGAATAGGGGATGGCCGCGACAGCCATCATCACTAGACCAGCCAGAAACCGTCTCACCATCGCTCGCCTCCCTGTGTCAGTGGTGAGGGGATACGGCTCGACCGCGCCGTTCGATCTTGCGCAACCGGGGAGACGGTTGCGCGCGTCCGCGAGAGAGCCGTGCATGACCAGCAAGAGATTGGGGTGGCTTGCCGGATTGCGTGGCTGCATTCCCTCTCTTCTTGGCCGAGGGCCAGAGCATCACTAACCAGTAACAGAGAAAACCGAGGATCCCTGAAGTGAGAATAGGGGGCCCGATCTCTTGCCCTTCCATCCCGTGCGCATACCCTAGCGTGGGCAGCAGCACGACGGCGGTCAGTATCGTCACCCCAGCAGTCCATATCCAGCGGAGATCCGCAAGCGAGCGCTTCGTCCTCGAGGTTGCTTTCTTGCTCATATGCATGCTCAGAGGGTTTTCAGGTAGCGGCGAATAGGCCAGACGGCGAGATAACGCCCGATGAACTGGCCGATCCAATACCCCACAAAAGCGGCGGTACCGGCGAACGCCAGAGAAACGTACTGCGTTTCACCCAGGAAGCTGCGCAGCGAACCACGCTCGATCAAGCGGAGGTATTCTGGTGTCTGGGAGCGAATGTAGGCGATCCCTTGGACATCGGCAACTGTGAGGACGTGATCCATAAACAGGGCAGGCTGCAAGAAAGGGGCGAGGGGGACATAGTTGTACGCCCACACCGCAATGGCCCAGACGTGGGCCCCAATAAATGAGGTAAGGATAAAACTCCTGGTCTTCATCAGGGTCCAATCCATCAAAATCCCAGCGCACACGGTAGAGATCGGCCACACAAAGTTCAACGGGTAACTCTCCGCCAGGTGCCACTGGAAGTAGCGTCCTATCCAGGTCGCCAGGAAAAGACAAAGAGAAGTATAGGTTGCCCCGGTAGGAAACCGCCACGCCACCCACTGGATATATTGCAAGGCTGAGGGAATGATGATGGTGGCGAAAGCGGTCACCACCGGCCACCATTGGGGATCTTTCCAGTCGGTCCAGAAGTCCCAGTCCCCAGCGAAGAGCAGTTTGGTGATATCTGCCGCACCCGCGACAACGAAAACGGCGGTGACCCAAAAGACGAGGTCCCACTTGCGGTCGATCCAGCGATAGCGCCGGTGCAGGAGCTCCTTCAGTTCCAGCCGCCGTTGCCGTTCGGCCGCTTCTGCGATGGTTGTTGTTCCTGCTGCCATACGTCCGTCCTCTCCGCAGTCGCTCAGTCTGCCGCAACATGAGACTCGCGAGGAACGACCGGCTGTTCCGCCGCTTCCACCTTTTCGATCTC
>JANWXO010000362.1 GCA_025057295.1 Candidatus Binatia bacterium
ACCGCCACCTTCTTGCTCCGCAAGATCGAGGCAGCAACGGGCGTGGCGACTTTGGGCGAGATTTCGGAATTCTTTACCGCTATGCAGCAGATGTTTGCCGACTTCGGTCACCGTGTGATGCAGATGAATCGTCTGCTCGCGAGCCCCGACACAGCCTTCGTGCTCGTGACTCGGCCGGACGCAGACACACTCGCAGAGGCAGAAACCTTCCTGCTCTCCCTTCGGCATCTACAGATCCCGCTGCGTGCTCTGGTCGTGAACGGGGTGTATGGCACGATGCGTGAGGAGCCGGAGTGGCAGGGGGACGCCTCGACTCTGGCCGAACGCCTACGGTATGTCGTCACTCCGCCCACAAGACGACTAGACCTGCTGAGGCGACTCGCGGACAATTTTCTGGCCTACCAAGCGCTGATCCGTGGGGAACACCGTCGCCTCTCGCGGTTTTTCCAGCGCCTTCCTGAAGGGGTCCTTCGCGCCTGGGTACCACTCATTCCTGCATTCCCTGCCGATCTGGGTGGGTTGCTGGCGCTCCACCCCCACCTGTTTGCCCCGCTGCATCCCCAGCGGGCGGGCCGGGGGCAGCAGTCAGGCAGAGCGTCGGATGCACTCGGGGTGGCCTTGCCTTCTCCGCGTAAGAGCAGGGCAAAGATATAACAAAAGGTGATTATCTTTCGCGGACTGAGCCGCGCTGCTGCCGAGCGAGGCTCGCTCCCTTCCTGAGAGCGTTATTTGCGGCTTCCGAGCACCTCTGTTTTCGGCCGGATCGGTCGTCCGATACTGACCTGTCCCTTATCGATGCGCAATGAAAACCCGCAGGCCGGGTTATGACAGGCCCAGATTTTAAACGGAATGTCATTCCCCTGGGGACCGTAATCGGACAAGGGCAGGAGAACTCCTTTGCGGCACCGTTGGCACTGTGGCCACTCTTTACTGCTCTGCATGCACGCTCTCCCCTCGGATCACACCCCGCTGAAAAGGGCTTCGCCAGTTCCTTGTTCTGCTCCGTCTGCTGAGACGCGAGGCTGAAGTTGCCAACGAGCATCTGTTCCCGCTTGCTCCTTTGTGGGAGACGGTTTGCGACCTACCTGTAGTATAGAGCGAAGGATGTGCGAAAAAAAAGCTCAGGAGCAAGAGACACGGCCACGCGGTTACGCAGTAGCGAGCCGCAGTTGCCTGGCCTGAGAGTCGTAGGGTTCAGGAAGACGACGCTGAGGAGCTTGCGACCACAACCCCTCGAGGTTGTAGAAGTCGCGCACGGTCTCATAGAAAATATGCACGATGACGTCACCGAAGTCCATGAGCACCCACTGGCCATGGGTGAACCCCTCGATCGCGAGGGGCTTGACTCCCACCTTTGCAAGGGACTCTTCGATGTGGCGACAAATCGCTTGCACTTGGATGTCTGAGCGACCCGTGCAGATCAGAAAGTAATCAGCGATCGAGGTCAGTTGCTCTACCTCGAGGATGACGAGGTCGTAGGCTTTCTTATCGAGCGCGAACTGCGCGCACAGCAGGACTTTTTCCCAGCTGTCGTGTGTCTTCTTCAACAACGCAGCACACCCCTTGCTTGATACAGCGCGTGTTCTGCCATGTAGGATTCTACCGCTGGAGGTACCAGGTAACGTACAGATTTCCCCTGGCGGATCTTTTCACGAATGGTAGAAGCAGAGATGTTGAGGCCTTCGATCTCATACGACACGATCATATGACCAGTCTTGTGTCGGTACAAGTCGCAAGCGGAATCGTACCAAAAGGCCGCCTGGAGGGCAACGGGGAGGAACCTGTCCCGAGGTGGCATCGTGATGCCTGGACGCGAGGTGACGATCACGTGACACAGTGCCGGAATGTCGGCAAAGTCCTTCCAGCTATGGATCTCGAGGAACGCATCGATCCCGAGAATGAAAAACAAGGCGCCGGGCCGAAAAACGGTGCGGAAGTAGCGAATGGTGTCTACCGAATAGGACTTGCCCTCCCGCTCGAGCTCTACCGTCGAGACGGCAAAAAAGGGGTTCCCCGCTACGGCTAATTCGACCATCCTGAGCCGATGAACGGGGGCAGCGAGGTGTTCTCCCTCTTTATGCGGAGGGCGCGCAGCGGGAACGAAATAGACACGATCGAGTTGGAAGGCTTCGCGGATGACCTCGGCGCTGCGCAGGTGTCCGAAATGGATGGGGTTGAACGTTCCCCCGAAAATTCCGACTCGCTCGCCCATGCTGGGGGGATCTGGCTCGCGCGGCAGCCGTTCATTCACAGAGAGTGTTCTCCTTTCCCGTCGAAGCCCTATGTCCGAATGTGACCGTCCCCATAGATCACGTACTTGTAGGTGGTGAGTTCCCGGAGCCCCATGGGACCGCGAGCGTGTAAGCGGTTTGTGGAAATGCCCACTTCAGCCCCAAAGCCGAACTCGTACCCGTCCGTGAAGCGGGTCGATGCGTTTGCGTATACCGTTGCCGAGTCGACTTCTTGCAGAAACCGCCGCACGTGCGAGTAATTCTCGCTGACGATGGCGTCGGCCAATCCAGATCCGTAGGTGTTGATAAAGTCGATCGCCTCCTCCAGCGAAGCGACGATTTTGACCGCTAAAATGAGGTCGAGATATTCCGTGCGCCAGTCCTCCTCGGTCGCGGCCTTCACGTGGGGAACGATGAGACGGGTTCGCTCACAGCCGCGCACTTCCACGCCAGCCTTTTCCATTTCT
>JANWXO010000363.1 GCA_025057295.1 Candidatus Binatia bacterium
TATGGAAAGGCAGCGTGAAGAAGCTGCCCCGACCTTTGCGACGTGGCGGCGGCGCCTCGAGCGGGCTCCGGCAGGAGAAGTCCAGCGCGAGGTCGAGCGCTTCTTGGAAGTCCTCAAGGCGGTAGGCACACCGATGATTGATGGCACGACTGTGCACTTCATTGCCTACAGTCCGGAGGCACGGCGTGTCGCCGTGACCGGGGAGTTCAACCAGTGGGACCGGCGCGGTATTCCGCTGACTCCCTTAGGGCAGACGGGGATTTTTTATCACACCGCCGAGTTTCATGGCCCGGTGCGGGTTGAGTATAAGTTCATCATCGACGGTCAGTGGACACTCGATCCCTTCTGCCCCAATAGGATAGACAACGGCATCGGCGAGCAAAATTCTTATTTTGTCGTCGGTGATTTCCACGAGCCTACGGAGCTACAGTGGGATCCTGCCATTCCTCATGGGCGGATAGAGGAATTTGACTTCGACAGTGAACTCCTCCACAACCGTCGGCGTGTCTACGTCTACCTCCCTCCCGGCTATGACGAAGACTCCAGCAAACGGTTTCCCAGCTTCTACGTGCATGACGGTGGCGAATATCTGACGCGCGCGCGGCTGCCGACCGTCATCGATAATCTCTGCCATCGGCAGGAGCTGCCACCGCTGATTGCGGTGATGGTGGATCCAGTCGATCGCGGTCGAGAGTATTGGGCCAATGAGGCGTACGCCCGCTTTGTCGAGCAAGAGCTCATCCCTTTTATAGATCAGCGCTATCGTACCCTGCCGCGCCGGGAGGCCCGGGGGGTGATGGGGGCGTCTTTAGGTGGACTCATCTCGACCTATCTCGCCTTGTCGCGTCCCCATCTGTTTTCCAAGGTCGCTGGCCAGTCCAGCGCCTTCTTCCTGGAGGAGAGGAGAATTCTCGCGCTGGTCGAAGAGCTGCAAGAGCCGATAGCATTCTACTTTGATGTCGGCAAATACGAACCGCAGTTCATTCCTGCCCACAAGCGGCTGATCCCTCGCCTCGAAGCGAAGGGGTGCCCGTGCCTGTATCAGGAGCTCGCCGGTGGGCATAACTGGACGAGCTGGCGGGCGCATTTGAAAGACTTGTTCCTTTTTCTGTGGACACAGAGTCCTTTGGCTGTCAACGGAGCGGTGAAAACAGAGACGCCGGATCTGCCCCCGCCTCTGGCAGAGGCGCCAGTCCGTCGCCAGGGGATAGATCGTCTCTTCGTGCGCTTCTTCAATGCCTGGGAGCTCCTCTTCCCTCAAAGCGAGCAGTTAGATACTCCGCTGGCAGTAGAAAGTGTCAACACAGGAGAACAGCTCGTTTTTCGCCTCGCGCTCCCTAACGTTGATCCGCACGAGGTGGGGATTCTCCTTATTGGCAATACGCTGATTATTAAAGGCCTCTACCCGGCTGCTGCGGAACAGGGCGATGGCGAGGCCCCTGCGGCAGAAAAGGGTGCACGATGGTTTGAACGCACCCTACCGCTCCCTGCAGGAGTGCAGCTCGATAGCATTCATGCATCGTATCATGACGGCGTGTTAGAAATTACCATGCGAGTGCCACGTAGGCTGACGGCGAGGCGGATACCGATAGAGATCAGGTAAATAGGGTGATCTCTCCAGCCGACGCCCGGGGAGGCGAGATATGCGCACTGCTCCACACTGGGTCGCTGGCCCGCGGATCTATAATCTCTTCCCGTTGCTGGTTGGACCGCTGCCACGCTGGACCCCTCACCTCGAGCGGGCGCGCCGCCTCGGTTTTAACTGGGTATTCGTCAACCCGTTTCACTACGCCGGATACTCGGGCAGTCTCTATGCGATTAAGGATTACTACGCGATCGATCCTCGCCTGGTCGATCCTGTCGCTGGTCCTCCGGCGGCGCAGCTCGAGCAGATGATCCGCACGGCGCACGAGCTGGGTCTCAAGCTGATGATGGACCTGGTCATCAATCACACGGCCTTCGATTCTCCGTTAGTCACCGAACATCCGGATTGGTATAAGCGAGGGGTGGATGGAAAACCCCTTCACCCCAGTGCCAAGGAGGGCGACCGCACGGTGGTCTGGGGGGATCTCTATGAGATTGACAATGCCGCGAGCCCAGACCGCGCGAATCTGTGGGCGTATTGGCTCACGCTCATCGAGCACTATGCCTCGTTGGGGTTTCAGGGGTTTCGCTGTGATGCCGCCTACAAAGTTCCTGTGGCACTGTGGCAGTTTCTGTTCGAGAGGGTGAGAAGGTCCCATCCCGGGACCACCTTCTTTGCCGAATTGCTCGGCTGCCCATTTGACGAGGTCCTGCGGCTGGCACGGGCAGGCTTCGATTTTATCTTCAACAGTTCGAAATGGTGGGACTTTACGGCGCCCTGGTGTCTAGAGCAGTATCGGCAAACGGCCCCCCTTGTCCCGTCGATTAGCTTCCCAGAGTCCCACGACACCGAGCGTCTTGCGACCGAACTGCACGGCGACCAGGCAGCGGTCAAACTGCGCTACGCTTTTGCTGCCCTTTTCTCGACCGGAGTGATGATCCCTATCGGCTTCGAATACGGCTTTCGCCGCCGCCTCGATGTGGTCAAGACCAGGCCGGAGGATTGGGAGCAGCCGCAGTGGGATATGAGCGATTTTATTACGCGGGTGAACCGGCTGAAGGAGTCCCGGCGGGTCTTTAATGAAGAGGGG
>JANWXO010000364.1 GCA_025057295.1 Candidatus Binatia bacterium
CCACTCGAGCACCACCGGTGTAAACATCGCGACAATTGGCGTGTTATTGAGAAAGGCCGAGATCGCCGCCACCGGTACCATCAATCGCACCAGCGCTTTGCGGCCATCCGCACTCCCCCCCAACAAGGAGGAGGCGACAAACCCCAGCGCCCCGGTGGACTGTAACGCGCCGGCTACCACGAACAACGCCCCGATGGCAATCACCTCCGGGTTGGCAAACCCCTCGAACGCTTCCTGCGGGGAGAGGATACCTCCGGCGAGGAGTATGGCCAGCATCGCAAGAAAAATCAGGTCCGGTGCGAGCAGGTCGCGCAGGAGCGCAACGATGCCACAGACCACAACGCCAATGGTGAACCACGCGTGCCAACTCATGCCACCAATTCCTTTCTGAGAGAGAATGGTATACAGTTTCCCGCGGGAGACCCGGAATGGCAGAGAAAAGCGAGGTGACCATTAAGATTCCCCGCCCCTTGTATGAGAAACTGCAAGCGGTGATCGACGGCACCGGATTTCATTCGGTCACAGAGTTTATCGTCTATGTCCTGCGAGACCTGGTCTCGACCGACCTGGCAGCAACGGGAAAGAAACGTGATCAGACACCGCGCAGCCGACCAGCCGCTCGGCCCACAAAAGGAACAGCCTTGACCGCAGAGGAAGTCCGCCTCATCCGCCAGCGCCTGCGAGACCTCGGCTATCTCTGAGGACACTCATAAAAGAGCCTTTTACACTCAATTAAGAGTGTCCACAAGAACCCTGACCGCACGCCCCGCTCAAAAGGACACCTTCACCCCTGCCAGATAGTGCAGCGGGGGAGAGCGAAAGCCGAGCACCTCTTGGTAACTGCGGTCGAAGAGATTGACAATCTTGCCGTATACCGTCAGCTGGCTGGCCGGCCACAAGGGAGAGGGGAAGGTGTAGGACACCGCCACGTCGGTCCGCGCATACATTGGGTTACGGCGGAACATCCCCGTCGGCGGCTCCACATCTTCCCGCCCGCCGACCACGCGCAGATTAAGGGTGACGGTCAGCAGATCCTCAGCATGCCGTACTCTCCGACGTTGGTAGTTAACGATCACTCCCCCCTGGGTGGAGGGACGGCGCAGGATACGACGACCTGGCTGGGTGTCAAAATCGAGATAGGTGACATTGCCACTCAGCGTGAGTCCTGGCAGCACCCGCAGGGTGGGAATCACCTCCACGCCCTGTACGTCCACCCGTCCGACGTTTTGCGCCTGAAAGGTAAAGGTCTGCGGATCGACGAGGACCGCCTCGATCAACCCTTTGACCCGGCGGGTGAAGTAGGCCACCTCCACCACGACCCGCTGCCCCCAGAGGGCCTGCTCGACCCCCACATTCCATTCACTGCTCCGCTCTGGTTGCAGATCCGGATTGCCGAAATGGGGGAAGAACAACTCATTGAAGTTCGGCGCCCGAAACCCTTCGGCAAAGCCCCCTTTCAGTTTGGTCCCCGTTCGAGTGACCAGATAGGCGAGCGACCACGACGGACTCACCTCGCTGCCAAAATCTTCATTGTCATCGACCCGCAGGCCACCGATGATGAAGAGCCGCTCGTGCAACAACCGGAGCTGTTCCTGGAGATAGTAGGAGAAGTTGTTGCGACTTTTGTCGTAGGCCGACGCGCCAAAGCTGCTGTTGGAACGGACGTCGGCTGACCGCTCCTCAAACTCAAAGCCAACCGTCGTCAGGCTGAGGTCGCGCCAAGCGTAATTCACTTGCAGCTCGCCGGTGGCGAGCTCGACCGGGATGCGCGACACTGTAAAGCTCCCCGGCTCGAATGCGTCCGGTGCGTCGAAGAAGCGCAGGTTATCCCGCACATAGGCACCAGCCAGGCGATAACTCAACCCGCGAGCCAGTGCGTGCTCCCACTCGCCCTTCAGGAGAACAAAATCGCTCCGCTGACGAGCATCTGGATCAGGACCAGCGAGAAAATTGTTGTTATTGAAGAGTCCAACCTCCGCCCCGCTGTAGCGGAAGAAGCCACGGAGCCATCCCTGGGGCACTGGGGTCACATCGAGACGCAGGTTGGTCGAGACGTTGCGGTAGTCGTCGTTAAACTTGCGAAACCCCTCGCTCTGCAGATAGGAGGCTGCGCCAGACAATCCGACCCGCCCGTGCGACCCGGAGAAGGTGAACACTTCCCGGTGGGTTGCACCGTTGCCCCCTTCAGCCGACACACTGGCAGTCGGTGTTCCCTCCCCTTTCTTGGTCAGAATATTGATAACCCCACCAACCGCTTGCGACCCATACAACGTCCCGCCACTGCCGCGCAGAATCTCGATGCGCTCGATATTGTCCGTCGTGAGATTGCTAAAATCGAAAGCCCCGGCGGTGGGACTGTTGACTTCCACCCCATCGATCAACACGAGTGCCTGATCGGATTCGGCCCCGCGGATAAACACACTCGTCGCCGTTCCCCGCGAGCCGCTCTGCACCACCCCCAAACCGGGGACAGTGCGCAGGACGTCGGCAACTGTTTCTGCCTGCAGCTCGCGGATATCGGCCTCGCAGGCTCTGATGCGCTCCTCCATCGCTGCCATGTCCTGTGCCTGCTCCTCACGGGTAGGCAAGGCGGCGTGGATCGGTGCACCGGTCTCGTAGGCGGCCTGGCGCACCGCTTCCACCGCTTCGAACATCT
>JANWXO010000365.1 GCA_025057295.1 Candidatus Binatia bacterium
CTTTTCACGAAGCCGAATCGTTGGAAAAGGCGGCTTTTACGGACATCCTGCAAGAAATTATCGACTGCGGTGGGAAAGTCGCGTGTGTCGACATCTACAAAGGCTGGCTCGAGATCGACACCTTCGAAGACTATCGTCGGGCGTGGACAAAGGTCAAATAGGGAAACGGTTGGGCGGACGCGATTCCCCTTGTCGTCCCTCAGAGACCCCGATCAGGTGGCGGCAAAGGGATGCTCCCCCTAGGGGATCGAAGACGGCAGACGAGAGAATCGAGGATCACCAATGCACCAGGAGCAGATCACCCAATTGATCAAAGAAGAATACGCGTTTTTTCTGCAGCAGCGTTCCGGATGGAGCTTAACAGCAGGACCGCAAGACCTAGAGCTGGTTGCGCATGCCTTACGCGTGCTTTTGCACGCCCGCACTACCCCGGATTTCCTCGCGGACTACCTGGCACTCGTGGACTGCCAACACGCCGATGGCGGCTGGAGCCCTTTTTCTGCCGACCACGAGAGCACTGTGTGGGTGTCGGCGTTCTGTGGTCTCATGCTAATCCGAGGCAATCGCCTGCTCGGCCACGAGCGACTTGCCCGGGCTGTGCACCGCGCTATCGACTATTTTCTGGCAACGCAACGCCCTGACGGGCGGTGGGTCGATCCCCGGTGGGCGGACCTCGACACGACGAGTCACCCCGTGAGTTTCTTCAATGTCGTGATCGCGCTTGGAGAATCTTACCGTCGATCCGACGTTCAACGAGCCTGGGAACAAGGAGTCCGCTTTATCCTCGATCATCAGAGCCCAGATGGCGGGTGGTACGACAACGACTTTCATCCCTCTGGGGTGGAAATCACCGCCCATCTTATCCAGGACGCTCTCATCGCCGACTTAGTTATGGAGAACCGAGTGCGAGGCGTGCGCGAGGCGTGCGCCAAGGGAGCGGCAAAGCTCTACGCGCTGCAAGCTGCGGACGGCTCGTGGGACGGCGAGAACGTCGACCACACCATGGACTGCACCCGCTCTTTGATGATTGTCACCCGCGTCCTCGGAGATGAACACGGCAGGGAGGTCATTACGCGCGGGCTGCAGTGGCTCATCGACGTCAAAAATCCCCACGGTTGGGGAGATTTTCCCGGCATGGAGACCAATTTAGAGCGGACGTGCGACGGGCTCGACACGCTCCTGAAATATCAAGCGTACTGTAGCGCTGACCCCCTCGCCGTTGTCAGGTTGTGGGGATATGTGCCCTGAGCACGCCTCCGCACACTGGGTGCTCGCCTGCCGCTTGGAAGATTTACCTCCCGGAGGGCGTATCCTGGTGACTATCGACACCACCGAAGTCGCTCTGTTCAACCTCAATGGTGTTGTCTACGCGATCAACAATCGCTGCCCTCACCGCGGGGGGCCGCTGATCCGCGGTTTTCTCGATGCAGCGGGCGGCATCAAATGCCCACTCCACGGCTGGCGCTTCGATCTCCGGGACGGCAGCAGTCAGCGCCCTGCCCGTGCGACGACCTATCCTGTCAAAATACAAGGGGAGTACCTCTATGTGTTATTGACCACACCCGCTCTCGCGTGCAGAAGGGAATAAAGTGCGTCCTCGAGGCATTCCTACCTAGAGGAGGGACCACAGGTGCGTCGTAGTAGAGTATCGTTCGAAAACGAAGCGCTCCCTCACCTTGAATCATTACTCCGGACAGCGGTCCGACTGAGCGGTGATCGCGCCCGGGCAGAAGATGCGGTGCAAGAAACCTATTTGCGCGCCTGGCGCTCGTTCGGCACCTATCAGCCCGAGACCAACTGCCGGGCGTGGCTTTTTCGCATCCTCCTCAACGTCCTGAAGAAATCGGCGGGGAAACGACGTCGTGACCCCCTTGCTGACGCCGAAGATGTGGACGGAGCGGGTAAAGTCATTCCTCTCTTCCCCGCTCGTGAGGGGGGAATACAAGATATCCTCACCGCTGTCCATCATCTCCCGCCTGAGTTTCGCGATGTCTTGTGGCTCGTCATCGTGGAAGGCTTTTCCTACAAGGAAACAGCCCAGCTGCTCGATATTCCTATCGGCACTGTCATGTCTCGACTCTATCGGGCGCGCAGAGAACTGCGACGGTACTTGACCGCTCCAGCTGTCACGGGGAAAGAGCAAAAAGAAAGGACCACAGGCCATGGAATGTAAAGACATGCGGAAGCTCTTGAGCCCGTTCATCGATAATGAGCTCAGCGCTCAGGAAGCGTTCACGGTAGCTGAACACCTCGAGGGATGTCTCTCCTGTCAACGCGAGATGGAAGCCTTGCGCAGTATTGACGCGCGTCTACGGGAGGCAGGCCGGATCCCACTCGCGGGCCTCGAAGAGCTACGGGCGGACATTCTGGCGGCACTTTCTCCCTGGCTGTGGATCCGTCGCTGGCGAGGAATCGGCGTGGCGGCGGTTGCCCTGCTCTTCCTGGTCGTCGGCCCTCAACTGTTCTCGGCACCAGCCGACCCTGAGGCAGAAGCGTTCAGTAAAGCGTTGATCACGGAAGTACAGCTCAATACGACGCAACCCTTCTCCCTCTCCTGGCTCGACCCGCAAAGCCTGCATCATGTACTGCGACGAGAAGGGTTGAGCGAGCTTCCCAGTCTT
>JANWXO010000366.1 GCA_025057295.1 Candidatus Binatia bacterium
GGCGTGCGCTTCTCCAGGCGGCAGGAGTCGAGGGAGCAATTACCTGCACCCGCTCGGCCGACATGCGCTACCTCCAGCAGGGCTTCGAGATCCGTGTCCCTTTACCTCCTGGCCGCCTCACGCAGCAGGACCTGCCGGTGCTGCGCCGCGCGTTTGCCGAGGAATATCAACGGCTGTACAAACGTCTCAATCCCACTGTGGAAATCGAAGCGGTAAGCTGGCGAGTGGTAGTGTCCGGACCACCCCCTGTGATCGATATGCGGCCGCTACCGGCTGCTGGAGAGAGCCTGGCAGACGCGCGCAAGGGGGAACGGTTGGTCTACTTTCCTGAGTATGGTGGCTTTATTCCCTGTGCCGTGTATGATCGCTATCGGCTGCCAGTAGGGGCGGTATTTTCCGGTCCGGCGGTGGTCGAAGAGCGGGAGTGTACGGTGGTCGTCGGGCCGAAGGCAGGGGTGCAGATAGACGAAGCACGCAATTTGGTGATGACCTTGTTGTGACACAGCGATCTTTTATTCGACAACGCCCGTGCCTAGAACGGTATGAGTATGGCGAGCGAGCAGGTGATGGACCCGATTACCCTGGAGGTTCTGTGGAACCGTTTGATTTCCATTGTCAACGAGCAGGCAACAGCGCTCCAGAACTCCTCGTTCACGACGGTGGTACGTGAAGCTGGCGATCTGTCCGCCGGTGTCTTCGATACGCATGGCAATATGATTGCTCAAGCGGTGACCGGCACGCCAGGCCATATCAACACTATGGCCCTGGCGGTGCGCCACTTCCTGCGGGAGTATCCCTGGGAGACGTTGGCAGAGGGAGATAGCCTGATCAGTAACGACCCCTGGTTGACCTCTGGCCACCTGAACGACTTTACGGTCGTTACCCCTATCTTCCGTTGTGGGAAACCGGTCGCGCTGTTTGCCAGTACCTGCCACGCTGTGGATGTAGGGGGACGCATGCTCGGTGCAGATGCGCGCCAGGTCTTCGAGGAGGGAATTTACATTCCGATCCTCAAGCTCTTCCAGGGTGGGCGGCCCAATACGGATCTGTTTCGCGTGATCAAACAAAATGTGCGTGCTCCGGAGCTGGTCGAAGGTGACCTCCTAGCCCAAGTCGGCAGTAACGAGGTCGGTGGCGCCAAGCTGCTAGAGTTCATGGACGAGTATGACCTGCCGTCCCTGGAACCCCTCGCAACCGCGATTCTGACCTCCTCGGAAAAGGCGATGCGCGAGGCGATTGCTGAGCTGCCGCAGGGAACCTTTCGCCGGGCGATCCATATGGACGGCTTTGATGAACCAATTACCGTCCAGATTGCGATCACGGTTCGAGGTGCTGACCTGTTTGTCGATTATAGCGGAACGTCGCCGCAGTGCGACCGTGGGATCAACGTGCCGTTCGCCTATTGTGTGGCGTACACGACATATCCGCTGAAGTGTGCCATTTCCCCCCATGTGCCGAACAATGAGGGGAGTTTTCGACCGATCCACGTCAGCGCTCCCGAGGGCTGCATTTTACACTGCCGCTTTCCTGCTCCGGTGGGGGGACGGCACATCATCGGCCATTTCCTCTCGACCGCGGTGTTTGGAGCATTGGCGCACGCGATCCCTGATCGCGTGTTGGCCGACGGCGCGGCCAACATCTGGATCACCCAATTCGCCGGCAAAGATCGGGCCGGCAAACATTTCACCTATGTCTTCTTCTCTTCCGGCGGCATGGGAGCGCGGCCCGACAAGGATGGTCTCTCGGCCACCGCTTTCCCCAGCGGTATCCAAGGGGTGCCGGCGGAGATTATCGAGAATGTCTCACCCTTGGTGATGGAGAAACGGGAACTGATCCAGGATTCTGGCGGACCAGGCAAGTATCGCGGCGGGTTGGGACAGGAGATGGTGCTGTCGGTGCGCACGACCGAGCCGGTGGTCCACTCCGCCATGTATGACCGGACCAAATTCCCGGCGCTCGGGTTCGCCGGTGGCAGGAACGGGAGCCTGGGTGAGTTCTTCTTGTCCGACGGCACGCGCCCGCACCCCAAGGCGCAGTACTGGCTGCGGCCGGATCAGAAGGTCATCCTCCGCCTCCCCGGTGGCGGAGGGTTTTTTTCGCCGCTCGAGCGCGACCCCGAACTCGTGCGGCAGGACGTGCTGAACGGCTACGTCTCCCTCCAGGCGGCGCGAGAGCAGTACGGGGTCGTACTG
Source organism: Candidatus Binatia bacterium (assembly GCA_025057295.1). GTDB lineage: Bacteria > Desulfobacterota > Binatia > Bin18 > Bin18 > JANWXO01. The sequence continues at coordinate 2,193 of JANWXO010000366.1, forward strand.
ACGGAGGACCTGACCGTCGATTGGGAACAGACGCAGCGCCTGCGCCGTGAGCTGTCTGGGGTATAGACGCGCGCAGCGCTACCGGACACGCTCGTGCCGTTAGCAGTCAGGTGGCTTGCTTCGTCTGCTCCTCTGCGGGCGAACGACCCCCACGGTTGCTCTCAGCATAGGGGAGCGAGAAGTCTCTCCTTCCCGCGAGAAGGGCAGACCAGAGACCCGTGCCTAGGGCTTTACCGCGATCGCCTCAACCTCGATGAGCAGATCAGGGAAAGCGAGGCCTGACACCACCACCGAGGTGCTCGCCGGCAGGTTGGTTCCGAAGATCTCGGAGCGAACTTCCAGCATGTCCATGAACTTGCTTTGGTCGGTGATGTAGGTGTTGATCTTCACGACGTCAGCCAGGGTGGTGCCTGCAGCAGCCAGGAC
>JANWXO010000367.1 GCA_025057295.1 Candidatus Binatia bacterium
TCATCGACTGCCTGCGCGCAGATGCCTTATACGGTGTCGGGCGCCGGGCACGTACCCCGACCCTCGATCGTCTCGTCCAACGAGGGACGGCTTGCACTCAGGCAATCGCATCGGCCTCCTCGACGACCCCGTGTGTGGCAAGCCTGCTCACCGGTACCTACTCCTTCGTGCACGGCATTCGCTCCATTTTTGGCCTCAAACTCACTCCCTCAGTGTCCTCTTTGGTAGAGGTATTACGCGAGAACGGGTACCATACGTACGCCGAAGTCAGTGGCCCGCTCTTCCCCGAAACCGGCTTGGACAGAGGGTTCGACTCTTACCAGTGCCGCGAAGGGTCGGCGTACCTCTCGACAGCCTGGGGAGCAGATTTGCGCCACCGGCTGCAGTCGGGCGCGTTCCGTCCTCCCTGGTTTCTCTTCCTCCACCTGTGGGAACTGCACCACCGCCGCCACGTCCTGCCCGCTTTCCGCAGCCGTGCCTATGGCCGCAACCGTTATGAACGGGCGCTGTCGTCTCTCGATGCAGAGCTGGGGTTGCTCATCGCCTCCTTGCCCGCTCATACGCTCGTCGTTATCCATGGTGACCACGGCGAACGGATCGTCGAAACGGATTTCCGTTACCGCCTCTACCGGCTGTCGCGGGACCTGCTCGGTCGCAACCACACAACGAAGCGGGAAGGGCACGAGATGGACGTTTACGAGGATCTCATTCGTGTCCCACTCGTCTTCACCTTACTCTCTGGTGATGGACTGCTTCCTGCTGGGAAGCGGGTGTTACAGCTCGTGCGGCAGGTCGACGTCTTACCGACCATCCTGGATCTGGTTGACCTTCCCGTCCCATCTCATATTCACGGTCAGAGCCTGAAGCCGGCTCTGCTTTTCGATACCCCACTCCACCTCGAGGCATATCTGGAAGCGTTCCTGCGTATACGCTCCGATCCACGCGATCGCCGGGTAGGATGGCGCACGGAGGAATGGAAATACATTTATGCTCCACGCAATCCCCAGCTTCCCGAGGAACTCTACTTCCTCCGGGAGGACCCGCACGAGCGTTGCAATCTCGCGACGCAGCAGCCCGCGATCGCAGCAGAATACCGCCGCCGTATTGAGGCCTTACAGCAGGGGCCGCTCGCCCACGATCCTGGTATCGGTATGAGCGATGCGGAGAAGGCAGCGATCGAAAAGCGTCTGGCCGACCTGGGATACCTGTAACGGGGGAGCATGAAGGCTGCTGTTTTTTCCACTCTCTTCTGTGTGTCAGAGAGGCCGGAGCTGTTGCATCTTCTGTCTGGCCCCCTGCCCCAAGGAGCTTCCTCCCGCGTCCTCAAACAGGGGAAGGGAACCACCGTGACCTTATTGTCGCTCCCCACTGGCGCTATCGTGGTCAAGCGGTATCGCTCGACCAGTTGGCGCCGCTGGGCCGATACGGTGCTCCACGGCTCGCCAGCGCGCCGCGCCTGGCATGGAGCCACACTCCTCCAAACGTGCGGGTTTTTGGTGCCACGCCCGCTCGCCGTGTTCGAGCGCCGCAGCAGTGGCCTGGTGCGGGAGAGCATCTACGTCAGTGAAGGGCTGCTCACAGCGACGCCGCTGAATGTCTATTGGCGTACCTCCTCCCCCCAGTGGTCACGTCGTCAGAAACACACCTTTCTCCGTGCGCTGGCTGAGTTCGTGCGCGCATTACACGCGCAAGGACTCTACCTTGGAGACCTGAAGGACGAGAACCTCCTCGTCGAAGCACCTACCGACTCACACTGGCGGTTTTACATCGTCGATCTTGATCGCGTCCGCCGCTTCTCCTTCCTCACGCAACGGCGCCGCCTTAAAAATCTGGTGCAGTTAGAGCGCACCCTTGGCCATTATGCACGGCTCAGCGAGCGCGTATATTTCTTCCATGCGTACCTTGGCGCTCCTTTGCCTCCACGGGCCCAGCGACACACCCTCCTTCGCCGCCTTGTCCGGCTGCGCGCGCGGAAAGACCGCGAGTACGCACGACGGCGAGCGCGACATTCGCACCTGTTGTCTGCCGCCGATATGCACGACGACTCCACCTCCAGCCGTGAACCCATCTCGTGCTGCATTATCTGCTTCAATGAGGAGGCGAACATCCGCCGCTGTCTGGAAAGTGTCAAATGGTGCGACGAGATCGTTGTGGTCGATTCCTTTTCCACAGACCAGACTGTCGCCATCTGCCGCGAGTATACGACCCGCATCTTCCAACGTCCCTGGCCTGGTTATGTGGAACAGAAACGCTTCGCCCTGACTCAGGCTTCCCACGAGTGGGTCTTAAATGTCGATGCTGATGAAGAAGTTTCCCCGGAGCTGCAGCGCGAGATTCTCGCCGCGCTCCGCCGGAACGACCCAGCGGTCGACGGATTTTTCATTCCACGCCTGGTGTACTACTTAGGGCGGTGGTGGTGGCACGGATGGTATCCAAGTTATCGCCTGCGTGTGTTTCGGAAGGCAAAAGTGCGTTGGGGTGGGATCGATCCGCACGAAAAGGTTTTGCTCCGCGGTCACGCAGACCGCCTCCACGGTACTCTTTACCACTACACATACGAGGATATTACCGACCACCTGCAAGCAGTGAACAGGTTGACCCAAGTTGCCTCAC
>JANWXO010000368.1 GCA_025057295.1 Candidatus Binatia bacterium
GGGGGCTTTGAAGGGAACGCACAAACATTCCGTATCCTGACGCATTTGGAACGCAAGCACCACGCGTATCGTGGCCTGAATCTGACTTACCAGACCCTCGACGGCGTGCTCAAATACAAAACCTCTATCGACGCCGCCGCACTCGCTACTGCAGCTGATGGTCCGGTGAAGGGGTTCTACGCCCAGGACCGCGAGCTGGTAGAGGAAATCATTCGCTACACAGGAACCGGCTGGCAACGGAGCTTCGAATGCCAAATTATGGACGTGGCCGACGATATCGCCTACTCCGTGCATGACCTGGAAGATAGTCTCAAAGCCGGGCTGATCACCATCGCCGACTTCCGGCAGCCACCGCCACGGCGCGTCGTCGAAGATGTGAACGCCCGCCTGGCGACTTTCGGTCACTGGGTGAGCCGTGACACGATCCAGCGAGAACTGGCGTCCCTGGCCGACCGTCTGGAGGAGCAGGAACGGATATCCGGTCGCGCTGCCCGCAAGATGTTTACCCGTGACCTGATCCACGAATTTGCCAGCACGGTCACCCTGGACCCCGAAGGCCGGGTCGACGTCGCTCTGCCAAGCCGTGTGCGCATCGAAATCCTCAAGGCGTTCGAAGCCTTCAAGGTGATCCACAACCCGCGCGTGACCACCCTCAGCCACAAAGGAAAGGAAGTGCTGCGCCGCTTGTTCGAGGTGCTCGACCAAGGGCGCGACTCGATCGGGTTGTTTCCGGAAGACTACGGGGAAGAATACGAACGCGCGCTGCGCGACGGTGACGAGTGTGCACGCAAGCGTGTGGTCTGCGACTTCCTCTCCGGGATGACCGATTCCTACGCGATGCGCTTCTACAGTCGCCTGTTCGTGCCCGGCGAAGGCAGCTTCTACGAGATGCTCTGATACGTCTCATCCTACCGCAGCGCTACATTGGGATCGCTGAGACGCGGCAGGCTGAACCACACCTGGTTGCAGACCTCCAATTCCTCTGCGTCGAGGGTTAACTGGGTGGCAGGAAGCGATTGTCGCAGCTGTTCAGGGGACGTAGCGCCGACGATCGGCGCGGTAATATCCGGCTGTGCCAACACCCAGGCGATAGCGACCTGGGTGAGCGGTTTCCCACGCGGGGCAAAAAACTCCCGCAACCGCGCCACCGCGGCAAACTGAGCCTCCTGCCAGTAGCGCTGCCGGTAGATCGCTCCCGCCCGTCCAGATAAGCCAAAGCGGGTGTCAGGAGCCGGCTCGGTGTCAGGTGTATATTTGCCGGTAAGGAACCCACCAGCAAGCGGATTATAGGGAATGACTCCGACCCCGTAGTGTCGGCACAGGGGCAAGAGCTCGTGCTCGATCTCTCGGAACAGCAAGTTATAGCGCGGCTGCACGCAGTCGAAGCGAGCGAGCCCATATTTATCGCTGATCCATAACGCAGAGGCCAACTGCCACGCCTGGAAGTTCGAGCAGCCGAGGTAGCGCACTTTCCCCTGATGGACGAGGTCATCCAACGCACGCAGGGTCTCATCGAGAGAGGTTTCCGGGTCAGGAGCGTGCACTTGGTACAGGTCGATGTAGTCGGTCTGTAACCGGCGCAGGCTTCCCTCGACAGCCGCCATAATATGTTTGCGCGACAACCCCCGCTCGTTGGGCCCGCGACCCATCGCCCCCCAGCATTTGGTGGCGAGCACGATCTGCTCTCGCTTCCCCTTGAGCCATTTCCCGACAATCTCCTCCGTGCGGCCGACCAGCTCCAGGCCACCGCCCACCGGATACACGTCAGCGGTATCGAAAAAATACACCCCAGCTTCAAAGGCGGTATCCATAATGGCGAAGCTGGTCGCTTCGTCACACTGCCGGCCAAAGGTCATCGTCCCCAGACAGATCTCCGACACCTTCAGGCCGGTGCGTCCCAAACGTTTGCTTTTCATCCCCGACCCTCCTTCCCGGGAAATCTGTTTCCTCTTTTTTTCTTGCGTATCGGCGCACATGGTGCTAGGGGGGAAAGAAAGGAGGGCAGAGTATGAGCGGACCTCTCTCTGGTGTACGAGTGCTCGACTTTAGCAGCGCGGTCACCGGTCCTTTCTGTACGATGCTCATGGGGGATCTGGGGGCTGACGTGATCAAGATCGAAGCAGCCGGTGGCGATATCTTGCGGCACCTCAACATCACCTTCAAGGCGGGGGTCGGTTCCTGGTTCGTCAACTTCAACCGCAACAAACGGAGCATTCAGCTCGATCTGAAACATCCGGAGGCGCGACGCGCGGTGTTGCACATGGCCGCCCAGAGCGACGTCTTGGTACAAAATTTCCGCCCGGGTGTGATGGAACGTCTTGGTCTCGACTATGCCACCGTCCGTACGTACAACCCCAAGATCGTCTACCTGTCCATTTCCGGCTTCGGCAGCGAGGGCCCGTACGCGCACAAGCCGTGTTATGACCCGGTCATTCAAGGCATGTCAGGGATCGCCTTTGTCCAGGGCGGCAAAGGGCAGCCGACTTTTGTCCGCATGGCACTGGCCGACAAGATGACCTCCATGAACGCGATCTACCACGTGCTCGCGGGCCTGGTGGCAGCTACCCGGCAAGGGATCGGACAGGAGATCAAACTGTCGATGATCGATTC
>JANWXO010000369.1 GCA_025057295.1 Candidatus Binatia bacterium
TGACGATGGGGGCTGCGCGCAAGACGACCGTTCAGTGGCAGGGCGAGACGCTTCCCGATTATCTGCGTGAGGGGTTGGACATCGTCTTCGTTGGCCTGAACCCTGGGCTCTACTCTGTCCAGGTCGGCCACTATTTCGCTTCCAAGCAAAACCGTTTTTGGCCCGCGCTGTCTGCGTCTGGCCTCGTCCCCGGGCCTGTGGGACCAGAGAACGATGCGCAACTACTCGAGTGGGGCATAGGCTTGACGGATATCGTCAAACGACCGACGCGAGGCATCCACGAAATCTCCTCGGCCGAATTCCGCCGCGGTGCCAAAGTGCTGCACGACAAGCTCAGCTACTACCAGCCGCGCATTGTCTGCTTCGTCGGCCTCACTGGCTACCACCTGTGTTGCGGTCCCGGCCCGAGTCTGGGAATGCAACGGGACCGTTTCGCCGGTGCCCACGTCTTTGTCATGCCGTCTACCAGTCCGCGCAATGCGCGCTATTCGCTTCCTGCTATTATTCGCGTTCTTCGTGACCTGAAGCAGTATCGCGACGAGCTGCTCGCTCGAGCGCGAACGTGAGTGCTTTTCTCGCGTCTTATTCCTGTGCTCGTGTGGCCTCCAGGGTATCGACTCGTCGGAGCTGTGGGAAGAGCCACGCCCAGGAGGCAACCACAGCGAGCGTGCCACACCCACCAAGGACAACGGCGGGGACGGTGCCAAACCAGGCTGCGGTGACTCCGGACTCGAACTCACCGAGTTCATTAGAGGCGACGATGAATACCGATTCTACTGCCGTTACCCGTCCGCGCATCTCGTCAGGGGTCGCAGCGAGGACCAGCACCCGCCGGATCACTACGCTGACCATGTCTGAGGCCCCGAGGATCACGAGCATCGCGAGCGAGAGCCACAGTTCACGCGACAGTCCAAACCCGATGGTCGCAAGGCCAAAGATGGCGACAGTGATGAGCAGGGTCTGGCCGGCACGTCTGGTGATCGGTCTCCGGGCGAGCACGAGCGCCGTGCCCAGAGCACCTATCGCCGGCGCGCTGCGCAAGAGCCCCAGTCCCTGCGGACCGACGTGAAGAATGTCCCGAGCGTAGATCGGGAGAAGCGCCGTCGCCCCACCCAGGAGCACGGCGAAGAGATCGAGAGAGACGGCACCGAGCACCACCGGGTGGGTGCGGATAAACGTGATGCCGGCGACGAACGACGCCCATGTCACTGCTTCGCGCTCCGCCGGCGCGCGCTCCACTCGGATCAGAAGGACCAAAAGCGCAGCTCCCAAGAACAGGAGCGTACAGACACTGTAGACGACGCACGGCCCAAAAACGTACAGTACCCCGCCTGCTGCCGGGCCGACGATCGTCGCAGTCTGCCACGCTGACGAACTCCACGCTGCTGCGGTCACGAACAGCCGGGCCGGGATCAGGTTCGGCATCAGTGCGACTGCGGCAGGGAACTCGAACGCCCGCGCGACACCGAAGACGAACAAAACCGCCAGGATCGGGACGACCTTGGTGTTGGCCGCAGCAGTCAGGGCGAACAACACCACCGCGCAGAGTGCATCGATGACAAGGCAAAGGGCAAAGACCCGCCGGCGGTCGTACCGATCCGCGACCTGACCAGTAACCAGGGCGAGTGCAACCGCGGGAAGAAACTGCACCAGGCCAACAAAACCTAGATCGAGTGGATGGCGAGTCAGGTCATAAACTTGCCAGCCCACAGCGACCGCTTGCATTTGTATAGCTAACGCACTACAGAGGCGTGCCGCCCAATAACAGCGGAATCCCGCGTGGCCGAACACCGACCGTAAAACAGCCTGTCGTGCCTCCTCTGGTGCGGCACCCGCAGCAGCACCTGCTTCCATAGAGCCCTTCCTTTTCTCTGGCGGGGATCAGACGGTGCTGCTGCTCAGACCAGCGGGCGAGTCTGTGACAAGATGCCGTTGTGGCTCAAGAAACTGCGGATATAGTTCGCTTTGTGTCTCTTCTCGGAAGCCGTTCCCTCAGCCTGCTGCTCGAACTCGGTGATCTTCTGGGCGTCAAAGCGTCGCCCTTTGGCGCGGATTTTCTTGCCGTTTTCGACCTCGCGGAGACACTCATCGATGATTTGGTCAGGGTCTTTTTCGACAAACAGACATGCCAGGACGTGCAGTCGGCGCGCGTCATGTTCCCGCGACACCCCGGACTGTTCGTGTACCCCGGCAAGCCACGTCTGTATGGCCTTGCTCGTCTCGCACTTGGTATCCATGCGCTGATGTGACTCCTGTTGTGGGGGATGTAGGACTCTCGGATCGAGATGTGCGGCTTGCAAGATAGTGAGCTGCATGGCAGAGGTGGTGCATCTCAAATGTGTGCGCGGCAACTGTACACTCTTTTGTCGAGCGCTGACAAGAGTGGGCGAGCGAGCAGATAGACGGTAGGTTGCGGGGTGAGGAAAGCGAAAGGAGCCGGGAAGAAACAAGACGAGTTTCTTCTGCGGTCGGAACTGGTAAGATAAGCCCAGCGTTCGAACAGGGGGTCAAAAAATGCCTCGTGTGTTGTGTATCTGCCTCGTCGGCCTGTGGGTGGTTGTTTGTGCTTGTGGGGCGAAGCAACCACCGCG
>JANWXO010000036.1 GCA_025057295.1 Candidatus Binatia bacterium
GCAGCTGATCATACACTGGGGCATAGGAGCTCAACGGAATTCTCTGCTAGAGTTGACCATCTGTCTAGGGGATGGGTGTTCGTATCCGACGATGGGGTGGGGCCGGTAGGGCTTCTCCAGGGCGGCGACTTCCTCAGCCGTCAGCTTGATCTCGACGGCAGCGAAGATCTGTTTCAGGTGTGCGGTCTGAGTGGCGCCGACGACGGGAGCGGTGACTCCCGGCGCCTGCAATATCCACGCGCACGCGATCTGTGTCGGAGTCACCCCCCGCTCCTTCGCGATCCGTTGCGCGACAGCCGCAATCTCGTAGTCGTTGTCGTGGAAATAGAGAGTGCGGGCGATCTGATCCGTCTGAGCGCGTTTGGTCGGTCCTTCACCGGGGGTGCGCGTGCGATTCCCCTCCAGGAAGCCGCGCGCCAGTGGACTCCAGGGGATGACCGCCACCCCCTGATCGATACACAGCGGGATCATTTCACGCTCTTCTTCGCGATAGATGAGGTTATAGTGGTTTTGCATGGAGACGAAGCGGTGCCAGCCATGCTCTTTGGCTGTGAACAAAGCCTTGGCGAATTGCCACGCCGCCATGCTGCTGGCGCCTACGTAACGCACCTTTCCTGCTCGCACGAGCGCATCCAGTGCTTCCAAGGTCTCTTCGAGCGGCGTGGTGTAGTCCCACCGGTGGATTTGATAGAGATCGATATAGTCCATTTTGAGACGGCGCAGGGAATTCTCACACGCCTCGATGATATGTTTGCGGCTCAGCCCACGACGATTTGGCCCCGGCCCCATCGGACCGCACACCTTGGTGGCGACGACGATATCGTCGCGTGCAGCCATCTCACCCAACCAACGGCCAGTGATCTCTTCGCTGACCCCGTTGGAGTAGACATCGGCGGTGTCAAAAAAGTTGACCCCGGCCTCGAGGGCCAGGGCAAAGTGCTCCCGCGCCTCCTCGGCGCCGATCGTCCATTCGCGCCACTTGCCGTCGCCATAGCTCATGCAGCCTAGACAGATACGCGAGACGGTGATACCGCTCTTGCCGAGTTTCGTGTACTGCATACGTGTTCCCTTTTCCCTCAGGGGCTGAGCTCGGGGTCCACCTTTATCCTTTGCTGACTCTGGTATGCGTTGGCGCATGATGTGCCAGCGTGCACGCGATTGTCAAGAGAAGGGACTCCTCGCTATGGTACAAGTTGCGTGTGGGACGAGAGAGAAGGAGGCGCAGGATGAAACCGTTGACTGGATTGCGTGTATTGGATTTGACCCGCTTTCTGGCCGGCCCGTATAGCACCTTGTTGTTGGGCGGTCTGGGGGCCGAAGTGATCAAAATCGAACCGCCTGGGGAGGGGGAGTTCGCCCGCTCGCGGCCCCCCTTCGCCGGTCCGCAGGGTGCGAGCTTAGCCCGACAGACGGAGGACGACCTCGGGATGGCGCTCCTGCACCGGTCGCGGAATAAAAAGGGTATCACCTTGAACTTGCGTAGTCAGATGGGCCGGGAACTCTTCTTACAGCTCTGCAAAAAAGCGGATGTGGTGGTGGAAAATTTCGCGCCGGGCACGTTGGACCGCATGGGGATTGGATTTCCCGTGTTGCAGGAGACCAATCCCCGCCTGATCCTGTGTTCGATTTCGGGTTTCGGCCAGTTCGGTCCGCGCCGAGCATGGCGGGCCTATGACCCTATTATTCAAGCAGCGAGTGGACTCACCAGCGTCACCGGCTATCCGGATCGGCCCCCGGTGCGCTGTGGGGCAGCGGTGAGTGACACGACTGCTCCCCTCATGGCTGTCATCGGTATCCTCGCCGCCTTACAGCTGCGCGAGAAGACCGGGAGGGGCGAGTGGGTAGATATCTCGATGCAGGACAGCTCCTTTTTCTTGCTGCCTGACCTCATCGAATTTCTCGTGGCTGGTGCAGCACCAGAGCGGATGGGCAACGGCCATGTCGGCGGGGCTCCCTTCAACGTCTATCAGGCAACCGATGGATATGTCGCGCTCTGTGGCCTGTCTTCGACAGATTGGACCAAGCTGCTCAGGGCGATCGGGCGTGAGGAGTTAGCCGAAGATCCGCGTTTTGCCACCATCCTGAGTCGGCGGGACCACCGCGAAGCGGTTGATGCAGTGGTCCAAGAGTGGATTGGACAACGGACGGTCGCTGCAGCAGTGGAGCATCTGCAGCGCCAGGAAGTCCCCGCCGCACCTGTCCTGAGCCCTGCAGAATTGTTGCAGGACGAGCATCTGGTAGCCCGTGAGATGGTGGTTGACCTGGCCCACCCTGTTCACGGTCCCCTCCCTGGCGTGAAGGGGATCGGGATGCCGATCAAATTTGTCGGTCAGCGGCTGGCCTTCGACCAACCGGCACCAGCGCTGGGAGCGCACAACGACGAAGTCTACGGGCAGCTGCTCGGGCTCGATGAAGCCACGCGGCAGCAGTTGAGACAGCAGGGCGTGATCTGAAGCGGTCTCCCTGCCCCTCTGCCATTCAGGGAGAAGCTCCGAGGCTCTCCGTCAGGGAGAAGGGACGGGCTGCTCCGGTCTCGGCAGGGGGTCTCCTCGGCCCCTCGTCGGACCACGCTAGCGAGCGAGGCGATATTTCCCCTCGTGGCGGATCACTTGCTTTGCTTTGACCATCTCACTTAACCGCCGCTGCACGTTCTCCCGCAACGTCGGAGGCCCTTGCTGTGACAGGGCCTGCGCAATTTCGCTGGGCGTGAAGGCGCGCATGGGCGACCGGCGCAGAAAATCCCGAATCCGCGTCCGCAGCGAGGGTGGAGCGGCTGGTCCAGTCCCCGGCTGTGCCTTGGCCGTCTGCACGGGAGCTGGCCGTGGACCCTGGGGCCGCGGCCGGGCCTCCTGTCCACCGAGGCCCGCCGGCTCAGGTTGTCGCCCTTCATGCCCTTCGAGAATCTGTAGCGCTCGTCGGTGGCGGGCGAGGGCTTCCTCTAGGCGCGCGATCTCGGCTTTGAGTGTTTCGATCGGCTGTGCGGTCACAGGTATCCTCCTTCTACCCACTCAGGATGAGAGCATCGGTCGTACCGAGACTCACCATACTCATTCATACACTGAATGTGAAGAACTCCGCGAGCCCAGTCAAGGAGTGGTACATGAAAAAACGACGGTGTCGCACTCCACGGGCGAGGGAAGAGGAGCGGATACAGCGCGGACTAGCCCAAGGTGGGGGCAAGCCGAGCAGGGCGCGGCGATCGAGGGGCTGTCGCTGCGTGCATGGCTCACCCCAATAGGAGTCACTGCAGCCCGTAGCAGGCGAGTACGTTCTGCCCGAGGATCTTCGCACGGGCCGACTCGGGGAGCAAGGAGACGAGCTCGATCAGGTTGGGGATGTAATCAGGAGGATGGTCGGCGTGTGGGAAATCACTCGCCCAGAAGAAACGATCTTCGCCGACAAAGGGGATGACCCCTGCCACCGATCGCTCGTCTGGGTCGCCAGAGATCCAGCACTGGCGGCGAAAATATACGCTCGGCTCGTACTTCAGCGGGACGCTCTTGCCGAGCGGAGACTTGTACACGGCATCCATCCGCTCGATCCAATAGCCGATCCAACCGGCACCGATTTCCAAGATCACCACTCGCAGCTCGGGGAAGCGATCGAACACGCCGTACTGAAAGAGCGAAGTGAACCCAGCACGGATGGCGTCTCCCAAGACGACGTTCTGATAAAAGGCGGTGTCACTGCTGGTCATGCGCCCGAAGCGGGTCGGCGCTGCCCAGTGGGGCTCGAAGGCAGGGTGCAAACCGAACGGGAGTCCCAGCTCTTGCGCGGCGGCGAAGACCCGGTGGTGATCGGGATGCCCGTGCGCCTTGCGACTCCAGATGAACGGTGGCGTGAAAAACCCTTTGACCCCATCTCGCGCGGCACGACGGAGCTCGTGTTCGGCCAGTTCCGGAATGCTCAGAGGGATGTGCGCGATCGGCAGCAGACGGCCGCCGCTGTCGGCACAGAAGTCGACGATCCAACGGTTATAGGCACGTGCATAGGCGTATGTCAATTCGAGATCTTCGCATTCGGATTCCCACAACAGCCCTAACGTGGGGTAGAGGAAGACGCGTTCGATGTTTTCTCTATCCAGGCGTGCGAGCCGTTCCTTCGCATCCATCGACCCGAACGACGCGTTGTCAACATAGCCTAGCCCTGTGGGTTCGCGCTGGTAGTCGAAGCCGCCGAGCTTGTCCATCACCCCGAGTGTTGCCGGAAAGCCGTTGCGGACCATTTTGGAGGGCTTGCCGTTGATCTCGAGGTATTCTAAGCCCCGCTCATCTTTGCGAATCCGCACAGCACGGTCGCGGTACCGGGGCTCGAGATACCGCTCCCACAAGTCGGGCGGTTCGAGAATATGGCCGTCGGCGTCAACGACGCCGGAATAAGGGATGCGCGGAAGTTGCGGCGGGGTCATGGCTGGGCTCCTCTCTCGAGACGCGATCGGGCTGATCTTAATCACCGTGCCGCCGGTATGCAAGCGAGACGCTGAGAGGTGACGGGGAGCGGCACAGCGCTCAGCCGCGGAGCAGGTGACTTTTCTTTCCGGCTCGTGATGCTAAAAACATGGGGTGCTTCCGCCGTTGTTTACTCCACAGTTTCTCGCACGCTTGGAGACCTTACGCATCCGGGCGCGTCGGCAGTTCCTCGGCAGCCGGCCGGGTGGCCATCTCTCGCCCCGGCGCGGCGCGGGCTTGGAGTTCGCCGATTACCGCCATTACACCCCTGGGGATGACCTCCGCTATATCGATTGGAAGCTCTATAGTCGCACCGACCGCTTATACATCAAACTGTTCCAGGAGGAGGAGGAACTCTATACCTATCTCTTCCTCGACCTCAGCGGCTCGATGGCGTATCCCGTCAAGAGTCACAAGTATGAGGTCGCGCGCGATGTCGCCCTCGCGCTGGCGTATGTCGTCTTGGCGGGAGGCGACGCCGTCCGGTTGCATCTCCTTGCCTCTGGCCCCGCCGGACAGGCCACGCCGTTCTTTCGTGGGCGCCAGCGTCTGCTCGACATAGCGCATTTCCTCGCGGCGCGCCGTGCGCAAGGCCCGCTCGATCCCCCGCGCGCGTTAGCCCACCACCTGCAGGCTGTCCACCGTCCAGGAAAGGCAATCTGGATTTCAGACTTTTTGTTCCCCGTCTCCCTCATGCAGCGGGGACTGCACCTGCTGCTGGCGGCCAATTTCGATGTGGCTGTCATCCAGGTACTGGGCAAGGAGGAGGTCGATCCACCCCTCCTTCCTGCCGGTGTACGCATGGTGGACAGCGAGAGCGGAGAAGCGAGCGTCGTCCGCTTCGACGCAGCCGCAAAGCAGGAGTATCTGCGCCGCCTCACGCTGCATAACCGCACCCTCCGCAGTTTCTGTCACCACGCCGGGGTGCACCACGTGCTGTTGACAAGCGATCAGGATGTGCAAGCCTTTATTTTGCACGAACTTCCTGCTTTAGGCATGCTGACGTAGATGGATGTTTCCTTTCTGACCCCTTCCGCTTTTACGCTGTTGTATGCATTACCCTTGCTCGTCGTGCCCTATCTGTTGCGCCCGCAGCGCAGACAAATCATCGTACCGGCGTTGTTTCTGTATCAAGGGATCTCGTCCTCGGCGCGGTTTCGTCTGTGGGGCGTCCCACGGCTGCCTCCGCTCTTCTTTTTGCAGCTCCTCATCCTGCTGTTGTTGGTGATTGCCGCTGCCCAGCCGTTCATTCAACAGCAGGGCAGGCAGATCGCTTTTGTCTTCGATACCTCTGCCAGCATGCAGGCTCGTCTCCCCCGTACCCACGAGAGCGTGCTCGAGGTGGCGAAACACCGGGCTGTGCGGGTGCTCGAGGCGCTCCCGCGCGGGGATCGAGTGAGTCTTTTTACCACCGCCCCCTTCCCTACCCTGGTTGCCAGCCCGAGTGAGACCGCAGCGCTCCTCCGGTCCAGTCTGGAGGGTATTCGTGCGACTGACACACCTGACCCGAGCGATGACATGCTGACCGCCTTTTTCGCTCGGCTCCTGGGCGAGCATGGATTTGCACGGGTATTTTTTTTCACCGATCGTCCGCTGGCCGAGCCAGTTGCCACGCCTGCACTCACCGTCCTCTCGTTAGGAGCGAGCCAACCGAACTGGGGAATCACCGCGTTTCGTCTCTATCGCAGTCCGTTTTTCCCCGACACCGTCGATGCGACGGTCGTGCTGGAAGGCTCCTCGGATATGGCAGAGGGGAGTGTCGGCATCGAGGATGGAGACACTGGCAGGTTATTGCAGTCTCGGCCGTTCGCATCTGGCACGACGCACACTGTGTCGTTCCCCGACCTGCCGCTTGCTGCGACCTACCGTGCGCGGTTGTTTGTTGACGATGCGCTCGCGGTGGATAACGAAGCCTATGCGGTGTTGCCCCGCCTGACCAAGGTACCGGTCTTGGTTGTCTCACCCGCACCAGAGCTGGTGAACAGTTTGCGCCAGATTCCTTCTCTCGCTCTCGAGGTCGTTGCTCCGCACGCCTACGAGCCTGCACGGGCAACGAGGTTCGCCTTCGTTCTTTTTCACCTGACCGCCCCCGATGCGCTGCCATCGACAAACGCTGCCTTGATTCTGCCGCCGCAAGGTAACGCTCTTGTCTCTTTGGGCAAATCCGGTACCCAGGTGCGGGTAACCCAGTGGACGACCGCGCATCCTCTCACCTCCTATGTGACCTTCTCTTTACTCTCTCCTGCCTATGCTGAAGCATTGCAGCCGCCCGCTTGGTGTAAGCCTGTCGTCATTGCGACGGTGGGGCCGGTGGTCCTCGCTTGTGAGCGCGAGGGCCGGCGATATGCAGCGGTGGGATTCGACCTGTTGCCGTACTTGGGCACGCAAAACCTTCCCACCTCGATCCTGACGTTGAACCTGCTCCGCTGGCTGGCACATCGGCCCGGAGAGGGCGAGAGCGTGAAGACCGGAACACTGCTTGCGCTGCCGCACGGCACGCTCCGTGTTCGCCTGCCACATGGAGGAGAGGTTTCGCCTTCCGATGAACGCCTGGCGGTGACGGCGCAAGGTGTCTACGTGCTGCAAACAAACGGAGAGGAGCGGCGAATTGCCGCAAACCTGACGAACGCGGCTGAGTCTCACCTGGGTCGTCCGCTCCACCTGGCTCCGCTCCCGGCCGCTGCAGTGGATGAATCTGCTACGAACGGGCGTCCGTTATGGCCGTGGCTCTTGGTGACGGCTTTGCTATTGCTCGGGGTGGAGCGATGGCTGGCGGTCCGACCGACTGAAACAGTCCAGGCGGCACGCTGACCCGCCTTGCGAAAGACCGGTGTCGCCCGCTCTACAGATGAGGCGTGCTTTTCTCCGGTGCGCTCCGGTCGCGACTCCCGCCGGTGAAGGAACGAGGAAACGCGAGCGTACCCGTGGAATCTCGTCTTTGCTCGCGTCCTGTGGTAGAGTGCGTCAACTCGAATTCTTCAAGGAGGACCGCGATGAAGTGGAGAGTTGGCGATACGACTATTACCAAAATCACGGAGATCGTCTTCCCGGAATTTTCCGAGGTGATTCCGGCAGCTACCCCTGAAGTCGTGAAGAAGGTTCAGTGGCTCTTCCCTCACTTTGTCACCCCGGAGGGCAAGCTGACGCTCAGTGTTCACTCGTTGATTGTCGACACCCCGACTGCCAAGCTGGTGGTCGACACGTGCATCGGCAATGATCGCAACCGCGATCCGTTATCAGTCATGAGCAACCTGTCGACCTCCTATTTGGAAGACATGATCGCGGCGGGTTACCGCCCCGAGAGTATCGATTATGTCCTGTGCACCCACTTGCATCTCGACCACGTGGGGTGGAACACACGGTTGGTCGACGGCAAATGGGTCCCGACGTTTCCACGGGCGGCCTATCTCTTCGACAAAAAGGAGCTGGCGTTCTTCGGCGCCATCGACGAAAACGTCCAGGATGACTTCGCGCAGGTGCAACGGCGTGTCTTCGCCGACTCCGTACAGCCTATTTTGGATGCGGGGCTTGCAAAACCGGTGGAGGGAGCCACGCAGGTGTGTGACGGCGTGCGTCTCATCCCGACGCCGGGTCATACGCCCGGACACTGTTCGGTGCTGATCGAATCTCGTGGAGAGAGAGCTCTGATTACGGGCGATTTCATCCATCATCCCATTCAGTTCCACGACCCGGGCTTAGTGAGTCCCTTCGACGTGGATAACGCGGCGGCTGTCGCCACCCGTCGTCGCATATTTAGTGAATATGCCGACACACCGACCTTGATCATCGGCACCCATTTCGCCGGCCCCACGGCAGGAAGATTGGTGCGCGATGGCGATGGGTATCGGCTAGATGTGTAAAAGGGCAGGAACGAGCCCGCTGCTGCATCCCTGCTCCCTGCCTCTCGCGCCGGTCGCTCGGCGCAGAGGCGGTGGCAGCCTTTTTCTGTCATCATTCCTGCCACACCAAGAGAACGAACCGCCCGCGACCGCTCTCAGGGCCAACATGGCCAGCGCACGGCGAGAGCCGGTGTGATTGCGGTTGCGGGAAAATTTGCCACACTATTTCCTACCACGATCACGGATGAAACGCTTGGGTAATGTTTTCCTTCTCTTTTCCTCCGCTCGCGTGTAGTCGCCCAGAGTTTCTCTACCTCTTCGCCTTGCTGCCACTGGTGTGGCTGTGGCAGCGACGGGCACTGCGGTCGTTGGGAGCATGGGTTGGGCTCTTTTGCCATTCTCTGGTGGCAACGGCTTTGATTCTTGCTGCCGCTGGCCTGCACACGCTGACGCCAGGAATGGCTGCTGTTCCCTTCCTCGTCCTCGATCTCTCCCAGAGTATGGACGAAGCCCAGCGGCAGTGGGTGCACGAGACTATTACGAGTCAGCTGCGGCCGTCGCCGCAGGCCCCGACGCTGGTTTTTGCTGGGGGGTGGCAGAAACTCCCCTGGCGCGATGCCGAAACCCTGTTGCGGCACCCACCGGGAGATTTGGACCTCGAGGCGTCAAACCTGGAGGCTGCCTTGGCGAGCTTACTGGCCGAGGAATCCAACCGCACGGTGTATTTGTTCAGCGATGGCTGGGAAACCCGCGGAGATGTGCGGTCGCTGCTCCCGCTTCTGGCCGAGCATGGCCTGAAGATCTACCCCTTCCCGCCCCCTGGTGCGGCCGTGCAGCCCAATGTTGCGGTCGTGCGCGTAGGCGCGCCGCGCAGTGTGGCGCGTGGGGAAGCGATAGAAGTCAGCATGGCGCTCGAGAACACTCATTCCGGAACGGTGCTCGGTGAGCTCGTGCTACGGCAAAAAGAGAAGGTCGTGTGGCAAAAAGAGGTCACACTGCCACCGGGCACGTCGCTGTTCTCCCACGTCCTTCCGCTATCGGAGAGCGGTTTGATTCCGGTGCAGGTCTCTTTTACCCCAACAGCGGGCATAGCCGATGCCTCGCCGCAGGATAACCAGTTGACCGCTTGGGTCAACGTCGCGCCTGCGCAAAACATCTTGTTGCTCAGTGCGAAGGCACGCGACAACGAGTACTTAGCCCAGGTGCTAAACGCGCGTGGACTTGGGGTGACGGCTGTTGTCCTCCCCAGCAGGTCTGTCGCTCTTCCTGCGCTCGACACTTTCGGTGCGGTTATTCTCAACAACATCGCCAGGGACAAACTCCCGCCTCCCTTGATGAACGGTCTCGAGGCGTACGTGCAGCGAGGCGGTGGTCTGATCATGGTCGGCGGGGAGGAAAGTTTTGGCCTGGGAGGATACAAAGGCACGGCGGTAGAAAAGGCCTTACCGGTCGCCTTGACCCCGCCACAAAAAGAAGAGCCCCGCACGGCTATGCTCCTGGTGATCGATAAATCGGGAAGTATGCGCAAGGAGAACCGCCTCCTCTACGCCATTGCCGGGGCGCGGATGGTAGCGCGGAACTTGAGAGATACTGACCTGTTCGGCGTGATTGGCTTTGACCGTGAGCCTTTTACTGTGATCCCGTTGAGTCCCCTCGGCCTGATCCGTCACGAGGTTGATGACCGTATCGACCGGCTGAAAGCTGCTGGCGGTACCTTTCTGCTGCCTGCCCTGCTCGAGGCGAAGCGGCAGTTGGAACGGCAAGAGGCGACACGCAAGCACATCGTCATTTTGACCGATGGGGAGACCGGGGGCAGCGGCAGCGACTACTTAGATCTGGTGACGGCCATGCACCGCGAGTTGAAGATCACTATCTCTGCGATCGCCGTCGGGGAACAGCCCAACCTGCGACTGCTCTCGCGTATTGCGATCTACGGTGGCGGGGCATTCCACCATACCGCCGATCCGTCGAGTTTACCGGACCTCTTTCTCGACGAGTTAGGCGATGGGGGAGAGGAAAAGACGATGGTGGAGAAGGAGCTCATTCCCCTGCCGCAGCGAGATTCACCTCTGCTCGCAGGGCTCGACAGAGGACCATTTCCCCCAGTGAAGGGATACGTCGAGACCGAGGTGAAGCGGGGAGCGCGGACAGATATCGCCCTGCGAGTTGACGGGAAACGGCCGCCGCTGTTGGCGTCGTGGTCGTATGGTCGGGGAAAGGCCGTTGCATTCACGTCCGATGCGAATGGACGCTGGTCTGCCCCTTGGGTGAGCTGGGAAGGGTTTAGTCAATTTTGGCTGCAAGTCGTACGCTGGTGCGTCCCGGAGGTGCGACGGCCGGAGAGTCACTTCTCGGTCGAGCTCGGGCACGACGAGCGGGGGCTGTTGATCGACGTGTTTTCCTCTGGGGTGCGAGAGGAAGGACGTACGGTATCGGCCCGGATTCGCGGTCCGCTGGCGAGCGAGGAGACTACCGTCCCCCTCGAACGACTCGCGCCTGGGCATTATCAAGGGGCGTACCCCGCCACGCAGGCAGGAGACTACCGTATCGCAGTCGTTCTGCCGTCAGGAGACACGCTCGGCCCGTTTGGCTACACCCTTCCACCCCAGCGTCCAGTGGAGATGCCACAGCCGCAGCCAAATGTGACATTGTTGGAAACCATCGCCCGCATGACCGGGGGCAGTCTCACCCCGGATGTGACCACGATCGAGCAGCCAGTGAGTCCACCAGAACCACGGCCACTCCTGCCCTATCTCATTCCTGTGGCGATGGCGCTCTATTTAGTTGAGTTGCTGGTGCGGCGGGTGGTATAGAGAGGCGTCATGGCACAAGTTCAGGATGAGCTGCTGTCTGCTGATTTGTACGATGCGTGGCCGTTTCTGTCGCATAGCGATCGCGTAGAAGGCTTTAAGCTGCTCTCGCGAGCCGAAGCAGAAGAGTTGTTCCTCAGTCTGAGCGCGATGGATCAGGTTGCGCTCCTGTTCGAACTGCCCCAGGGCGAGCGCCGTCTGTGGATGCGCTTACTGGCGCCCGATGACGCAGCCGACGTCATTCAGGCTGCGCCGGAGGAAGAACGGCAGGGGCTATTAGCTCTCCTCGATGAGACCGCTCGGATAGAGGTGACGGCGTTGCTGGCGTATGCCGAAGACGAGGCCGGAGGGCTGATGAGTCCGCACTATGCGCGGGTGCGTCCCGACATGCGGGTGGATGAGGCAATTAGTTACCTCCGTCGCCAGGCGCAGGAGAAGGTAGAAACGATTTACTATGCGTATGTGCTGGATGCGCAACAACACCTCCTTGGCGTCGTCTCCTTCCGCGAGCTGTTTGCCGCTCCTGCTGACAAAAAAGTCGAAGAGATCATGCAGCGGGAGGTCGTCACAGTTGGGGAACAGATGGATCAAGAGGAGGTCAGTCAGCGCTTCGCCCAGCACGACCTCATTGCCCTGCCAGTTGTGGATAGCGAAGGGCGGATGAAAGGGATCGTCACGATCGACGATATTGTCGACGTGGTGCAGGAAGAGGCGACCGAGGACATCCAAAAGATCGGCGGCATGGAGGCGCTGGACGCCCCCTATCTGCAGATCGATTTTTTCCGCATGGTGAAGAAGCGTGCGGGGTGGCTCTCTGCCCTCTTTCTGGGGGAGATGCTGACGGCGACAGCGATGGGGTATTACGAGCACGAGCTGGAACGGGCCATCGTCCTGGCGTTGTTCATTCCCCTCATCATCAGCAGCGGCGGCAACTCCGGTTCGCAAGCGTCGACTCTTGTCATCCGTGCGATGGCGCTGGGTGAGGTGCGCCTGCGCGATTGGTGGCGGGTGATTCGGCGCGAACTCGCTGCCGGACTGGTGCTCGGTACCATTCTCGGGATGATCGGCTTGTTGCGTATTGTGCTCTGGCCCACCCGTGCGGAAGTGTATGGGGAACACTACCTGCTTGTCGGCCTGACGGTGGCGTGTAGTCTGATCGGCGTGGTGTTGTTCGGGACCCTGGCGGGATCGATGTTGCCGTTCATTCTGCGCCGATTGGGATTTGACCCGGCCAGTGCTTCCGCCCCCTTTATCGCGACGCTGGTGGACGTGACAGGGCTGGTAATCTATTTCACCGTTGCCAGTCTCATCCTCAGCGGAGTCCTGCTGTAGTCAGGGGGTGCTCAACTCGTGCCAGGGATCTGAGCAGGAACCTGATGTCACCGCCCACAGACGTTGCTTGTCTCCTCCGGTGTTGAGCGAGCGGACTCTGCATGCCGGATCAGCTGCGTTTTTTCGGTAGCACTCAACCCCCTTCTCGTCCCCTCACCTGGGGGGACGGGGTCGTGCTCCTGGGTGTGATCGCCCTGCTGGCGGTTGGGATACGGCTGGCGCTGGGTGCGCCTGCGGCGATTGCAGGCCCGACCATTTCCCTCGCCCCGTCTGCTTTACCCTGGTACGCGGCTTACTCTGTGGGGCGCATGGCTGCAGCCTATTGCTTGTCCCTCGTGTTTACCGTGTCGTACGGGTACCTTGCAGCCTACCATCGCCGTGCGGAGTACATCTTGCTGCCCT
Source organism: Candidatus Binatia bacterium (assembly GCA_025057295.1). GTDB lineage: Bacteria > Desulfobacterota > Binatia > Bin18 > Bin18 > JANWXO01. The sequence continues at coordinate 12,832 of JANWXO010000036.1, forward strand.
TGCTGGACGTACTCCAGAGCGTGCCGATTCTCTCCTTTTTGCCGGTTGTCCTGCTGAGCTTGAGCGCGGTGCTGCCCCAAGCCGTTGCAGCAGAACTGGCCTCCATCGCGCTCATTTTCACCAGTCAGGTCTGGAATCTGACCTTTGGGTGGTATCAAGCGCTGACGACTCTTCCTGAAGAGCTGCGCGAGGCGAGCAGGGTCTTCCGCTTCAACGGCTGGCTGCGGTTCAAAGTGGTGGAGTTACCGTTTGCCGCCATCAGTCTGGTGTGGAACAGTATGATGAGTTGGGCTGGCGGGTGGTTCTTTCTCATGGCGGCAGAGATGTTCACCGTAGGACACCGCGACTTCCGCTTGCCAGGGTTAGGCGCCTATTTGCAGGAGGCTGCTCATCGAGGCGAGGGAAGCGCGATCCTATGGGGGATTGGGAGTCTGGTGCTGGTGATCGTGCTGCTTGACCAGCTCGTGTGGCGCCCGCTGATTGCCTGGTCCGATCGCTTTACGTTGCAGTTGGTGGAGCGTGCGACGCCGCCGACCTCTTGGGTGTATGCTGCGCTGCGCAGTTCCCGGTTGCTCAGACATTTTGTCGACTCTGTCCTCTCGCCGGCCAGCGAACGTCTTGATCAGTGGCTGGTGCGCCGTTTTCCCCCACCGCTGCACCCTCCCCGGGCGAGTGCGGCGCAAATATGGACATGGCGGGTGCTGGGGACAGTAGCAGCGTGCGGGCTTCTCTATGGCACGTATCACGCCGCCCTCCTGCTGTTCGCGGTCCCGCTGGCCCACTGGGGGATGATCGGTCTCGGCATACTCGCGACGTTGCTGCGCGTGGGGGTGTCCCTGCTCTGTGCCTTTGCCTGGACGATCCCGGTGGGAACGGTGATCGGCACCAACCCGAGCTTGGCGGCCTGGCTCCAGCCACTTGTCCAGATAGCCGCCGCCATCCCGGCGACTGCGCTCTTTCCCGTCTTGTTGCTGCTGGTGTTGGGCCTCCCGGGGGGGCTGCATCTGGCCGCCATCCTGCTGATGTTGCTGGGAAGCCAGTGGTATCTGTTGTTTAACGTGATCGCTGGAGCCAGGGCCATCCCTCAAGAGTTGCGCTACACGGCAGCCCTGCTGCGGCTCTCGTCGTGGCAGCGTTGGCGAACATTGTTGTTCCCGGCGTTGTTTCCCTCCCTCGTGACCGGTGGCATTACGGCGAGTGGCGGAGCGTGGAACGCCAGTATCGTCGCCGAGTACCTCAACTTCGGTGGTCGCTCGCTGCAGATCACCGGGATCGGCGCGCTCATTACGGAAGCGACGGCAGCGGGCGATTATTCGCTGCTGCTGGCGGCGACGCTGAGCATGGTGTTCACGGTGGTTCTCCTCAACCGTGCAGTGTGGAGACCCTTATACCGCATTGCGGAACAGCGCTACCGGCTGGCCTAGCTTATGGTTCTCACACCCCCTCTCCTCGAACTCCGTCGTGTCACCCAAACCTATGGGGTAGGGCAGCGGCAGTTCACCGCCGTTAAGGAGGTCAACCTCGTGCTTGACGAAGGCCAGTTTGTGGCGCTGGTCGGCCCGTCAGGCTGTGGCAAGAGTACCGTGCTGCGGATCGTTACCGGACTCCAGCCGCCGAGCCAGGGGCAGGTTTTGTATCGCGGTACGGTGTTGCGGGGGATCAATCCACATGCGACTATGGTGTTTCAGACCTTTGCCCTGTTCCCCTGGTTGACCGTACTGGAAAATGTCGAGGTGGCTCTCAAAGCTCGGGGGATGCCTGCGGCGCTCCGTCGGGCACGTGCGCTCGACCTGATTGACCGCGTGGGCCTCGATGGCTTCGAGACCGCGTTCCCGCGCGAGCTCTCCGGCGGGATGCGACAAAAAGTGGGCTTTGCCCGTGCCATGGCGGTCGAGCCGGAGTTGTTGTGTTTGGATGAACCATTCTCGGCGCTCGATATCTTGAGTGCGGAGGCGTTACGGGGTGAGTTGTTAGAACTGTGGACGACGGGACAAATCCCGACGCGGGCTATCCTCATGGTCACGCATAACATCGAGGAAGCGGTGTCGCTGGTCGATCGGATCATCGTCATGGACAAAGACCCTGGCCGTATCGTCGCTGACCTCACGATCGATCTTCCCCATCCACGCCGGCGCAAAGAGGGGAAGTTCCTGGAGATCGTCGACTGGGTGTATGCCACCCTCGCCGGTCACACCCAGCCTGAGCACATAGAGTTTGGAACGGCTCCCGGAGAACCAGGCCGCACTAGGGCGTTGCCCGATGCAGCGGTGAATGAGCTGGCAGGGTTACTGGAACATCTCGCCCAGATGCCGCGGCTCCAGGCTGATATTTATCATCTCGCAGGAGAGCTGCACCTGGGGACGAGTCAGCTCTTGCACTTGATTGAAGCAGCCGAATTACTGGGGTTTACGACCATTGCGCAGGGGGACATTACCTTGACCCCCCTGGGAGAGACGTTTGCGGAGGCGGGCATTCTCACCCGCAAAGAGATCTTCGCCACACGCATCCGCCGCCTGCCTGTGTTTCAATGGTTACTGGCCCTGTTGCACGCGGCAGAGAGGCGACAGGTAGAGGCGGCTGTCGTCCAGATTGCTTTGGAGCTCGAGTTTCCTGCTGAGGAGGCGAAGCGCCAGCTGGATATTGCTGTGCGCTGGGGGCGGTACGCAGAACTGTTTGCCTACGATGACAAGGTCGGGATCCTCTATCTCGAGCCAGGCGAGACGGTGCCGCTGGAGCCTGAAAAACGCGCGCCCTCCGCGACCGCTCCGTCGTGAAGTCGAAGAGCCCTAGGAGGGAGGGAACAACAATGGACATGGGTTGGTCTGCTCTCATTGTGGACGATGATCCAGGCGTCCGCCAGTCCCTTCGTCTGTGCCTCGAAGTCGATAATGCGCGTGTTTTCGGAGTGGGAACGGCTGCAGGTGCCTTGGACGCTCTCGAGCGCAGTCGTTTTGACGTCGTCTTCCTGGACCTGTGGTTGCAGGCAGACTCAGGGCTCGCCATCCTGCCGGAGATCCTGCGGCGACGACCGGGTATTGGTGTGATCGTCATCACCGCTTTTGCCTCCTTTGAGACCGCGGTCGAAGCGATGAAAATGGGTGCGGTCGATTATTTACCCAAACCCTTTACGCCCGAGCAGGTTCGTGGTGCCGCGCGCCGTGTCCTCACAGCCCAGTTGCTGCAGCGGCGCATCTCTGAGCTGCAAGAGCGCCTCGATGCGACCGAGGGAGAAAGCTTCTTCGAGAGCCACAGTGCCACTTACCACACTTTCCTCCAAACGGCTCGTCGGGTCGCTGCCTCGGATTCTGTCGTGCTCTTGCGCGGCGAGAGCGGCACGGGCAAAACGGTGCTTGCCCGCTGGATGCGGCTCCACAGCAAACGTGCCGATCGTCCCTTCGTCACCGTCCACTGCCCCATGCTCGTGAGCGATCTGATGAGCAGTACCCTCTTCGGTCACCGGAAGGGAGCGTTCACCGGGGCGGTGTCCGACGCAATTGGCAAGGTCGAGGCGGCAGAGGGAGGCACGCTTTTTCTCGACGAAGTAGCTGACCTCACCCCCGATGCGCAAGCACGGTTGTTGCGCTTCCTGCACGATCGGACTTACGAACGGTTGGGCGAAGCCAAAGAACGGAGAGCAGACGTGCGCGTCATCGCCGCCACCAATCGCTCCCTCGAACAAGAGGTCCAGCAGGGACGCTTTCGCGAAGATCTCTTTTTTCGTCTCAACGTCATCACCCTCACTTTGCCGCCATTGCGGGAGCGCCGCGAGGACATTCTTCCCTTGGCATGCCATTACCTGCGCTTCTTCGAGTGCCGGCAAGGGCGGCATCATCTCTCCTTTTCCGCCCGCTGTGAGGACGCGATGCTCAACTATGCATGGCCCGGCAATCTGCGCGAGCTGCGCAATGCGGTGGAGCGGGCGGTGATCCTGGCTCCTTCGACGATTCTGGAACCGGAGGATTTGGGGATTCCGTGCGACCTCGTTTCTCCCGTCCTTCCGCATGAGGGAGAGGGGATGCGGGGGCGTACTCCGACCCCCATCCTGGGAGAAAATTTTTCTCTCGCAGAGATCGAGCGAGAACATATTGCGCGTGTTGTGGCGCGTGCCTCTTCTCTCGAAGCAGCAGCCCGTATCTTAGGGATTGACCCAACGACGCTGCAACGAAAACGACGGCGGTATGGATTGCTCTGAGTAGTACAGGTCCTACGCTTTGGGTCGTGCGTCTCGCATGGAAGGCCACGTATGGTAATACGACGCTTGCAAACCCGATTCCTTTTCGCTGGCTGTTTGCTGGTGATGACGACGGTGGCGTGCGGCATCTGGAGTGCGATGATGTTTGCCCGCTTGAGCGCGGTAGGGGGCAAGACGCTGCGAGAGAGTCAAACACTGACCGAACTCACAGCCTTCCTGGCAAGCGCGCTGGAGCGGGAGGATGATGCGCTGCTGCTGTCTCTCAGCGGTGAGGTTGAACGCGCCCGGCAGGAGCTGGGGACGCACCGGCAGCAATTTGACCGCGCGTATGAGCGCTTAGGCGCGCTTTTGCGAGAGCCGGAAGAATACGCTGCAGCGTCGGCGTTGGCCCAGCATGTCGAGAGGTACCGTGCAGCGGGTGATGCATTGCTTCTCTTAGCCGGACGGTCAGCGGCAAACACCTTTTACCACGAAACGGTCAACCCTGCCCTCCGTCAAGCGGTTGCGGACTGCGCCAGGATACGCGAATTGAACTTCCGTGCCATGCAGCTTGTCGGTATCCGCGCCCGCGACGAGGCCAAGCGTGCGACAGTGCTGGTAGCCGGCATATCGGCAGGGGCGCTGCTGATCTCGACGGTCGTTGCGGTTCTGCTGGCGCGCACGGTGCTCAAGCC
>JANWXO010000370.1 GCA_025057295.1 Candidatus Binatia bacterium
AAGAAGAAACGGCTGCCTTTGCCCACTTCGCTTTCGACCCAGATCGAGCCGCCATGCCGTTCGACTAATGCCTTGCAGATAGTGAGACCGAGGCCGGCACCGGTCGTCGGGGCGGTGTAGCTTTCCGTCCCCTGGACGAAAGGCTCGAAGATGCGTCCGATTTTTTCCGGGGGGATGCCGATACCGTTGTCGCTCACGCTAATGACAACCTGGGTGTCTTCTTGGGTGGCGCTGACCAGTACCTGAGGATCGTCTTTGCGCGAAAATTTGATCGCATTGCCAATCAGATTGAGGAAGATCTGCTGCAACCGTTGCTCGTCCGCGTACACCTCGACGTGCGGTAAAACCGCGTTGAGCAATTTCACCCCATTCGCCCGAGCCATAGGAGCGAGAGCGACGAACGTGCGCTGCACCACCGGGGAAAGAGGAATCACACGGGGGTGTAACACCATCTGCTTGTGACGCAGCGCTGCGACGTCGAGCAGGTCCGACACCAGCGACAACAGCATAATACCGTTCCGTTGACAGATTTCGAGCAGCTTCTGGCCCTCTGGCGGTAAGACGTGCCCCCACTCCTGGTGGATGATGTCCAGTGACCCGAGGATAGCGCTCAAGGGGGTGCGGAGTTCGTGCGACACAGTGGCGAGCAGACTCTCGCGCATACGGTCGACGGTAGAAAGGCGTTCGTTGACCTCGAGCGCTTTTTTTAATTCCGCCTCCAGTTCTTTGTTCAGTTGCAGGACGGTCCGGTTGGTCTGTTCGAGTTCGGCGGTGCGTTGCTGCACGGTTTCTTCCAACGCTGCTTTTTGTTGTTGCAGGGCAGCCTCGCGTTGGGTGCTTTCCAAAGCGAGCGCTGTCTGCCCCGCCAGCAGGGAGAGCAGTTTGAGTTCGTAGAGGGCGATATCTTGCTCGACCCGTTCGGTAGCGATCACGGCCATGCCATGCACCTCTTGCACCGTTACGAGAGGAACAAGGATAAGCGTCCGCACCCGGGGGTGGTAGCGATGTAAAGAGATGCTTGCGCTCACGGTCGGCCGGCTGCGCCGGAGGGCGAGCGCGAAAGCGCCCTGCGCAATCTGCTGTTGTGCCTCCTGCTGTAAATCCTCTCGCAAGCCGGCAGGCAGGCAACGCTCCAGGGTAAATGCGTGGGACTGTGGGTCTACACGGTACACCCCTGAGAGCACTACGGGGAAGAGGTCTCCGATCTGCGCAAGAAAGGTCGCGAGGAAGTCCACCGGGAGCTGTTCGGGGGTCGCATGCCTTTGCAGGTTGACCCACAACGATTCGATGGTGTCGAGGGAGTCGAGGAGGCGTTGGTTCTCGACCAGCAGGCGGCGGAGTCCAGCCTCGCTCTCAGGCGCGGGAGCGCTGGGCAGCTCGGCGCGTTTCGTAGTGGTGATGTTCTCGTTATGGTGCATCGCTAGCGAAAAGGGTGGTCACGAGCTGGGTAAATTCCTTCTTGGTGGCGGTCAGGATGCCCGGCAAGTGACTCGTAGACAGACGGAGTAGCTCCCAGGACAGGGGAACGAACGGAGGCAGACGGTAGCTGCCGCTGGCCCCCAGTCCTAAAGCGTGACTGATGATATTGGCACAGTGAACTACATGTTGATGTAACGAGAGACGGGCGAGGTCTCCCGTCAAAGGGGCATGATGGTACGCGACGGCTCGTTGGACGATGGGCGAGAGCCCCCAGTAGTAGACGAGCAATCCGCCCGTTTGGGCGTGCGAGATTCCCAGCACTTTCTCCTCAGCCGCTTCTATGGTCAGCCGTTCGCGCGCCGCCATTGTGAGCGCCGTACAGAATTGCTCAGGAAAACACCGGGCATGCACGAGTTTGCCGATGTCATGGAGCAACCCGGCGACGAAGAATTCCTCAGGATGCTCTTCGCCGAGCGCGAGGGCCAGCTGCCGTGCCGCAACAGCCGTGCCCAAGCAGTGCTCCCAGTACGCCCGATAGGAGAGAGGCGACTCTCGCTCTCGATGGAACAGGGAGATGACACTCGTGGTCAGGACCAACCGTCGCAGCTCGTCGTAGCCGATCGTCCGCACCGCCTGTGCGATGCTGGTGACTGGGGTGCGGAGGCCGTACAGATAGGAATTGACGAGGCGCAGCACTTTGGCGGTGACTGGCGGATCTTGACGGATGATCCGCTCTACGTCCCACACCGACGAGCGTGGGTCATCGAGGACAGCGACGAGGCGTTGATAGACCTCCGGTAAGGTCGGCAAGTCGCGCACCTGTCGGAGCGATCCTGGAGCATTACGCTTCAGTTCCGTGACCGTTGCTGTTTCCCTGTTCTCCATACTCCTCAAGGGCGAGCTTTTTGATAAGGCGGCGTAATGCGTGCAAGAATTCGTGTGCAGAGGCGCCAAAAAAACGCTCGTCGATCTCCGCCGACAGTTTGGTCAGGGTGGGTGAGCGAGCCATGCGTGCCTCAATCTCTTCTAAGCTCGGTTCTGCCACGCCTTCGACCTCTACCTCCACTACCCCCCAAGCCTGGAGAAGGGCGATTATGCTCTCGTCGAGGACCGTTCCGCCCTCGACGAGGCAGTGGCGGCGTCTGGTGAATACCGGGCTGCTGAGCCTCAT
>JANWXO010000371.1 GCA_025057295.1 Candidatus Binatia bacterium
ACCACGACATGAAGGAGTTGCACTCCCTCGCTCCTGTCGGGACCCTCGTATATATCAGAGAGTAATCATGCAATAGATGTAATGTATGCTCTTAAGCTCGTCTATACAAAAAATTTCTGCCTATTCGTGCGATCGACCCTCACCTGGTGATTTTCACCTAGTACTTTCACCTGTTTCACGCGAAACACTGGCTGCATGATCCCCTCACCACGCTCCCTTGAATTCGTGATACGCCAGAGCTCGTGCGCGCTGGTCGTTGGCGTGGGTGGGGGGGGAGATGTCGTAGGCGCCCTTGCGACTGCCCGCTTTCTAGAATTCTGTGGCTTGCGTTTTCACCTGGGAGGCTTACCCTGGGAACGGTTCGTGTACGACCCACTGCCAGGTCCCCGCACGGCAAAGGAAATTGAACCAGTACGCATGCTCCACCCCCATGCGTGGATGGTCAACGGTCATACCCATACACATCACGGCATCCGTTTTACCGAGACGGAAATGGCAGCTCTATACGGCTGGGAGGTGTTGCATATCGATATTACCGCCGGGGTGCAGGGTGCCGTCGCCGGGCTAGAAGCAGCATCCCATGCCCTAGCTGCAGATTTGTTGGTTGGGGTCGATGTCGGGGGAGACTCGCTCGCCCAGGGAGGTGAAGCGGGTTTACGTAGCCCCTTAGCCGATGCCATTATGCTCGCTGCCTTCGCCACCCTGGAACGGCGCGGGTATCCTACCCTCTGGGGAGTATTCGGATACGGCAGTGACGGGGAGCTCACTGTAGATGAGCTCGAATACGCCTTGGCGCGCGTCGCTCAGGCAGGAGGGTTCCTTGGTGCCTGGGCCTTAACCCCCCAAGTTGCGAGCGAGCTGAGCACCGTGATCGAGAAGGTGCCGACCGAAGCCAGCGCGATCCCAGTGCGGTGTGCGCAAGGCGCATGGGGGTACACCGGTATCCGCCAGGATCAACGACGTGTCAAGCTGACCCCCCTCACAACTCTCACTTTCTATTTAACCCCTTCGGTCGTGTTTCACACCATATCCCGCCCTGCCCAGGCGGTGGCAGCCAGTAGCTCTCTCGAGGACGCTAACGAAGCGTTGCACACTCTCGGTATCACGAGCGAGCTTGATCTGGAAAGAGCCCGCGCAGGTATTCTTCGCTCCCCATAAACTCTGGAGAGGGGAGGGAAGTTGCCAGATCGCGCGCACTCGCTACACTACAAGCACCCTGGTAGCAAATCCTACAGCATGAGGAGGAACTCTCAATCATGAGAGGGCATCGACTCTCTACCCTCGTCGGGATAGGAGCAATCGTCCTGACGCTCAGCACTAGTCAGGCGGATACACCAACGCCATCGCACCCGACCTCCCAGGAAGCAGATTCTCTCGTTGCCAGAGGATATGCTCTCTTCAACGACCCAGCTCTGTCTGGAGATGGGCAGTGGTCCTGCGCTTCCTGCCACCCCAGCTTTGGTCACACCGATAACAAGACCTATGTCGGCGTTGAGGTCGTCGCTGATGGTGATCCCACAGGCCGCAGTACTCCCACCCTCTGGGGAGTTGGAACCCGAAAAACGTTTTCCTGGGCTGGCACCGCTCCGAGCCTCGAGGCCAACATCAAGAGCATTATCGTCAACCGTATGAAAGGTCCGCAACCGAGCGAAGAAACGCTCGCAGCGCTCGTCGCTTATGTCAAAACGCTGTCCTATCCTCCCAACCCCTTCCTCCACGCAGATGGAACACCGACAGATACCGCTTCAGCTGCTGCCAAGCGCGGCTATCAGCTCTTTATCGGCAAGGCCGGTTGCATCACCTGCCACCTTCCCCCTACGTACGACAAGGAAGGGGTCGAAGATGTTGGGTCAGGAGGGACTTTCAAAATTCCTTCTCTCCGCGCTGTCTCACAAACTGCACCGTATTTCCACGACGGACGTTACAAAACCCTGGAAGAAGCGGTCCGCGCCATGTGGGAATATATGCAACGAGCTGGCACCAGCGAAACCCTGACGGACGCGGAGTTGCGCGATCTGGTAGAGTTTTTGCGCATCCTCTAACGTCCCTGGGAATCAGGGGTGAGGGTGCTCCTCACAACAAACTCAGGTCGAGCTGAGCATAGTGGTCGATCACGGCATCTGCGTGCAGCAAGCAGCTCCGGTCGTACGTGGTTGTGAGCGCCACACACCGCATCCCTGCCCGCCGCGCTGCTTCGATGCCAAGCGGGGCATCTTCGATCACCAAGCAGTGCGCCGGAGCCGCCTGCAGCATCGATGCTGCATGAAGAAAGAGAGCAGGATCTGGTTTCGCCACACCTCCAACGTCGGCGAGAGAAAAGACCCGCCCCTGAAACAACTCCGAAAGGTGAAGGCGGCGATCGACCACAGCCAACAGGTCTGGATCGAGTGCGGTGGCCAGTGCGGTGGGATAGCGTCCGCGCACCCGTGCATAAAACTCCTCGAACCCTTCAATCCATGATACCCCAGTGGCAAACAACTCCTTGACAATGGCCAGCCGTTCCCTCGCCAGTCGGTGCAGGTCGCCAGGGAAGCCATACCGTTCTTGCATCACCCGCACTCCGTCGACGA
>JANWXO010000372.1 GCA_025057295.1 Candidatus Binatia bacterium
TACACGCAGGACATCTTCGGCCATCATCCCGAAGAAGGTGGGTTTAGCGAACAGTAAGACGGCCAGAATGGGGCCGACGAAGGAGGCGAGCATGCGGGCGGAAAAACTCGATCAGGTGACGATCAACGTGAAGAACCTCGAGGAGAGCGTCCAGCGCTTCTCCGCCGCTTTGGGGATTCAGTTTTTGCCTCCGCGCGAAGTGACGGTTGGCAACACTCGCTTGCGCTTCGCCTGGAGTCCGATCGGCCTCGGGCTGGTCGAGTCTGATCCCCCGGAGCCGGAGGGGTTCCGTGCCATTGGGCTGAAAGTGGACAATCTGGCAGAGTTGAAAGCGACCATGACCGCGCAGGGGCTGACTCCGGTCTTGGAGGTCGAACGCGAGCGGTTTCGCGAGGCGCATTACGTGGTGGGTGGCGTACGGTTCAGCATCGCCGAGTACCCCGATCCACCGCCGATTCGTGTCGCCGCCGTGCTCCTCGGCAATCTGCTCGCCGAACAGAAGTAGCGGCTCTAGGGTGGTGTCTGCAACTGCAGAGCGGTCGTTCGCGAATCGTTGCAAAAAGAAACTGTTGCCCTATGGCTAGTGTTGTGCTAAGGCTGCGACAAAAGGTGCGGGCGGCGTGGACCATGGGGGGTGGTGGAAGAAAGAGGCCGCAGATGTTTGCGATGAGCCGCCGCATGCGCCGACACAAGAGGAGCCATCGCAATGAACAGTCCATCGCATGACGTCCTCCCTGGCGCCCGAGACTTCACTTACATCCAACCCCGTCAGGGGCGACGCGCCACCGAGTACGAGGAGTTGACCGTTTATATTCAGCAAGACCCCAAGCGGTTTGCCTGGGCGGGGTGGACGTTGCTCTCGCCCGAAGGCAACCCGGCGTGGCGCGAGGACTCCACCGCGCTGCGGTGCAGCGACTGGTGGGAGTTCCGCGACCCGAACAAAACCTGGCAGCGGCCCTATGTAACGCTGCAGGCCGAGCAGGGAAAAGCGCTCGACCGCCTGCTCACCGCGGCAAAAGCCAAAGGGGTGCTGGCGGATATCGACCCGTTCTGGCGCGATCCTGTCCTGAGCCGCCATTTTGCCGCCTGTGCCTTTTGGGAGTATGGCCTCTTTCGCGTCTTTTCTTATGTCCAACGGGAGGCCCTCTCCGATGTGGTCGGCAATGCCTGTGTGTTCAACGCAGCGGACAAAATTCGCTACGCCCAGGAGATTTCGCTCTACGGCATGGAGCTGAGTCAGGCCGTTGCCGGCTTTTCCGATGCCCACGCCAAGCAGACGTGGCTGACCGATCCACTCTGGCAGGGCGTGCGCGAGAACGTGGAAAAGCTGATGGTGCTGCGCGACTGGGGAGAGGCGATCATTGCCACCAATGTGGTCTGCGAGCCGTTGCTCGGCGAGTTGGTGCGTGTGGAGTTCTTTTTGCGCTTTGCGCCGCGCCAGGGTGATGGAGTCACACCGGCCATCGTCGAGACTGCCGAATTCGACTGGGAGCGCAATTGGAAGTGGACGAAAGCGTTTGTCCAGCTCTTGCTCAACGATCCCACCCACGCCTCTGCCAACCGTGATCTGGTGCAGCAGTGGGTGGAGACCTGGGCGCCGCTGACGACGGCCGCTGCCCAGACACTGGCCCCGCTGTTTGCGCTCCCGACGGTGAAGGTCCAGAGCTTTGCGCAGGCCTGGGCCCGGGTGCAGGAACAGTGGCGAGCATTGCTCGCCGAGGTGGGGCTGACGCCCCCATGCTGAGGTGCCACGATGGACGAGCAGCTACACTACGAGGCGAAAGATACGGTCGGTATGGTCTTGATGGGGAGCGAAGAGGCCAAGGTGATCGTCGATCTCTTGCACGAGCAGCGCCCCGATCTGACCATCACCGACGACGGATGTTACTACTCGATCGAGGGGAAGGGAAAGATCGAGATCGATCTGGACGAGGTGAGCGAACGTTTGGGGCGCGAGCTCGACGTCCCGTCGTTTCTGGTCATCATGAGCAGCTTTTATGGACGTGTGCACGTGGAGGAGCGGCGGTTTGGGGTCTATGCTGAACTCCTGGACTTGGACAGTGCTGCGTTGCCATCACAGAAGTAGAGTGTCACCGAGGAGGGACTTGTATGCCGCTGAACCTTATCCAAGCCCATGAAAAGGTGAAGGGGTTGGAGTGGGAGTTTTCCTACGCCGCGCCGGAGCCGCAGTTTCGCACCAAATTTTACATTCCCAAAAAGGGCAAAGATCCGTTTCGCCACCTGATCCGCGACTACATGGCGATGGAGGCCGAGAAAGACGATCGGCAGTACGGCTTTCTGGACGGGGCTGTGCGCATGGGCAACGCCAATCAGGCGCAGGAACGCTGGGTTGAAGCGATGAAGGTCTTCTGTGCCGCCTTTCCCTACCCGGAGTACGCGGCCTGCCGCGCCATGGGAACCCTGATCAGCGCCATCGATAACCAGGAGTTACGCCAGGGGTATTTGGCCCAGATGCTGGATGAGGTACGGCACTTTCAGCAGCTTCTCTACCTGGGCAAATACTACCTCAAGAACTATCACGACCCGGCCGG
>JANWXO010000373.1 GCA_025057295.1 Candidatus Binatia bacterium
CGCGTGTGCCCGGTGGAGCAACGATTTCACTGGTCAACGGAAGGGGAAGAGGGCCGGCCGCTGTCACTGCAGGAGAGCTTTCCTCTGCTTTGCCATAGGTCAGGACGGCAAGGGGGTCGAGAGCGTCAACCTTGGCACCGGCGTGCGGCAACGCAGTGGCACGCGCCGGCGATGGCTGCCAGGCTACTTCTTGGGGGGCGACCAATTCCGCGAGGTGGTCCTCCACAAAGCGGGTGTACAGATGTCCGGCCATAAACTCTGGATGCTGCAGCAGGCGCTGGAGAAACGGTTTGTTGGTGGAGACCCCTGCGATGGTGAACTCGCACAGCGCGCGGTAGGTCTTGCGCACCACTGCAGAGAAATCTGTCGCTGTCGTATGTCCGATGAGCTTGGCCAGCAGCGAATCGAAGCGCGGACTCGTCCGATACCCGACGTAGCCGAACGTGTCCACGCGCACGCCGGGACCGGATGGAATGGTAAACGCGGTCAGGGTTCCGCCCGACGGGCGCACGGTACCATCTGCCTCAACGGTCTCCATGTTGATGCGTACCTGCAGCGCAAACCCACGTGGGGGCGGCACCTCTGCCTGACGGAGTTGCAGCTCGGCGAGTGTGTACCCGGAGGCGAGTTTGAGCTGGAGTTGAACGAGGTCGATACCCGTCACTTCTTCTGTCACGGTATGTTCGACCTGCAGGCGTGGGTTCGCCTCGATAAAGGCATACGTTGCCTCATCATCCCTGGCTTCTGCATCGACCAGGAATTCGAAGGTCCCGATGTTATCGTAGCGCACGGCTTTAGCCAGCCGCAGGGCCGCCTCTGTCAGGCGAGCCCGGAGGACCGGGGATAAGGCTGGGCTGGGAGCGATTTCGACCAGCTTCTGGTGCCGCCGCTGGATACTGCACTCACGTTCGCCGAGATGTGCTACCTCTCCTGATCCATCCCCGATGATCTGCACCTCGATGTGTCGGGCACGTGGGAGCAGCTGCTCGACATAGACGTCACTGTTGCCGAACGCCTGTCGCGCTTCGGACTGACAGCGCGCATACGCCTCCGCGAGGTCGTCCGCACGCAAGACCGCCCGCATACCACGTCCGCCGCCTCCTGCGACGGCTTTGACCATCACTGCGCCGCCCTCGCCGAGCGCCGCCAGGAACTCCCGCGCCTGCTCTAGACTGGTCGGCCCCCAGGTCCCCGGCAGCACGGGCACCCCACAGCGCTGGGCCAACGCGCGGGCCTGTCCTTTATCGCCGAACAGCTCGAGGATCTCTGCACGCGGTCCCACGAAGACGATCCCCGCCTCAGCACAGCGCCGCGCAAACTCTGCGCTCTCGCTGAGAAAACCATACCCGGGATGGATGGCATCACAATCCGCCTCTTTGGCAATAGCGACGAGCTGCTCCCCGTCGAGATAGGCTGCCACCCCTACGCCACGTAACGGGCGAGCCTCATCCGCCGCGCGGAGGTGCAGGGAGGCAGTGTCGTCCTCGGAGAAAATTGCTACCGTGCGTATCCCCAATTCGGCAGCAGCACGGATAATGCGGATCGCAACCTCGCCGCGGTTCGCGACCAGTAAGCTCCGTATTTCCCTCTTCTCTGCTGTCAGCAAAGGGACAAGCGATGCATTCTGATCCATAGTCACTTTCCAACTCACCTGTAGACCGACAACCAGCGTTCTGCGAAATCACCAAATGACAGGGCATTTGACAAGGTACCCCCGTCTCCCACACATAACCCGGAAAGGGAACCAGTTGTGCTTCGTGGCTCCTTCATATAGTGACATCTACGGTATAAGCTTGCGACGGCTCGGGAAGAGATCGTGCTATCCTTGAGCCACGCGGTACAAGGGGGGATCTTCACTTGATCGTCTTCATTCTGCTGGCTGCGTTCCTTCTCGATCCCTTTGGGTACCCGACCGCACGGGCTCAGCTCAAGCCTGGCGAGGTGTTGGGGCAAGACAATTGGCAGGCCGCCAAAGGGCTATTGCCGGATGCGGTCCTGCACCGTTTTCGGGATGGGCACTACCAGGCCGAAATTGTGACCCTGGCGGACGAGTTAAAGTGGGGCAACAAATTCAATGCTGCCACCGAAACCAACGCCGGCAAGTTCGTGGTTGACCACAGTGGTTCGCTCCTCGATCCGCGCACCGGCACCTACCCGGCGTTTCTCTACGGTTACCCCTTCCCTGCCATAGATCCACAAGACCCACAGGCCGCGGTGAAAGTGATCTATAACTTCTCCTACACCCTCATGCAGCCGGATGACGTCGATCGATTCAGCAATTTACACTGGGTTACCCCCTCCTCTTTGGAACGCCATGCCGAGTTTCAAGGGCAATTGCTCTTCTACGGTTCCCGCTTCTCCGGTCCCATAGACAACCCAAACGCTACGTTGCGTAAGGGACTTATCGCCGGGTTTGCTCCGTCGGAAATCTTCGGGGTCGTGACCCTAGAGTGGGTCTACCTCGACCCCAACAAGTGGAACTCTCTGTGGGCGTATGTACCAGAACTCCGTCGGGTCCGCCTCTTGCCGCCCGCGAACGGCTCG
>JANWXO010000374.1 GCA_025057295.1 Candidatus Binatia bacterium
GATCTCTAACTCACGTGCGGCTACCACCGCATCGTCGTAAAACATCTCGTAGAAATCCCCGAGGCGGAAGAAGAGGAGGGCATCCTGGTACTGCGCCTTGACCTTGTGATACTGCTCCATCAAATCGGTCTCGGGCGCACGCAGCGTGGTCGAAGGAAAAGCAGGACTGGCCTCAGGCTTTTTCCCCACGGAACGCCCCGCGTTCGCGCTCGCGGGCCTAAAAGACCAAAAACGCTCACACGACCCGACCCCCGGCGCGCACCACGTCCCACCCCCCCCCCACCCCAGACTCAGGCTCTGAGGAACAGAGATTTAGCTCCTCTCCCGACCGTAGATGCGGGTCATTTCGGCGAGCTGAGCACCGACCTCAGCGGTGAGCCATTCAGGACGATAGCGCCACCCCCAGTTGCCCTTTTCTTGCCCCGGCACGTTCATGCGTCCTTCGCTGCCCAGGCCGAGCACATCCTGCAAGGGAATCACTGCCAGTGTGGCGACAGAGCTCAAGGCGAGACGGATGAAATCCCAGTGGAGATTTGTCGATTCAGTGCGGCCGAGGTAGCGCAGCACGGCTGCCTGACACTCAGGAGAGGCCGCGGCAAACCAGCCGCGTGTGGTGTCGTTGTCGTGCGTTCCGGTATACACGACGTAGTGCGGGTCGGTGTAATTGTGAGGGAGATACGGATTCCGCGCGTCGCTGTCGAACGCGAATTGTAAGACCTTCATGCCTGGAAAGCCAAATTGTCGCCTGAGGGCGTCCACTTCCGGGGTAATAATGCCGAGATCCTCGGCGACCAGAGGCAACTGCCCCAACGTATCCTGCACCGCGGTAAAGAGGGCCGCCCCAGGCCCTTTCATCCACTGCCCATTGACAGCGGTCTCTTCGTGGGCCGGTATGGCCCAGTACGCCTCGAACCCACGGAAGTGGTCGATGCGCACCAGATCGACCAAGCGCAAAGTGGAGCCGAAGCGTCGCACCCACCACTCGTACAGCGGCCTGATAGGGGAGCCATGCTCGTCCCACCAACGATACAGGGGGTTGCCCCATCGCTGGCCAGCTGCACTGAAGGCATCCGGCGGGACTCCCGCAACCGCAACCGGGTCGAAGGTCTGTGGATCGAGCCAGAACAGCTCCGGCTGCGACCATACCTCGACACTGTCGAAGGCCACGTAGATCGGCAGGTCGCCGAAGATCCAGACTCCGTGGTGGTTCGCATACTCCTTCAGGCGAGCGTACTGTGTAAAAAAGAAAAACTGCAGGTGCTGATAGAAAAGGATTTCCTTCGCCAGTCGCGCTCGCCAGTGGGCCAGTGCGGCAGGTTTGCGGCATACGAGGTCGGGCTCCCACGTATTCCACGCAGTCTCCTGAAAGACTTCCCGTAAGGCCATAAACAGCGCGTAGTCCTCCAGCCACCATCGCTGTTCGTCGCAAAACTGGGCAAAGGCAGCCCGTAGTGCCGCAGGAGCAGCAACCGGAAAATGCTCAGAAGCGAGCCTGAGCAGAGGGAGTTTGACCCGACTCACCGCCTCATAATCGATCGCTCCCTGAGGCAGCAAGGGAGCCGAGGCGAGAGCTGAAGATGGGAGTATCCCAGCTTCGACCAATGCCTCAAGACTGATCAACAGCGGGTTCCCGGCAAATGCAGAGAGGGCAACATAGGGCGAGTGTTGAGTGCCCTCACTGGTCGGCCCCACGGGTAAGACCTGCCAAAGACTTTGCCGGTGTGCAGCGAGGAAATCGACGAACTGATAAGCACTGGCGCCGAGGTCACCAATACCGAAGTGGCCGGGGAGAGAGGTGAGGTGGAGCAGAATGCCGCTCGAGCGCGGGAAATGCATAGGGGGCACTCTCCAGCCCGTCTGAACGCGCCATGATCCTCACAGGACACACACGCAGGAAGTCTGGGACCATGCGCACACGGAGCCGGACACACCAGACTTCCTCACCGAGGTCGGCACTACTTCCGCAGCGAGCGTTCAAAGGCTCTCTCTGCCTTCTCCGCGGCTCGCCCGGCGGCTTCAGCGGCGCGTTTGGCTTCCTCCGCCGCGGCCCGTGCGTCCTCTGCCGCACGACGCGCCGCCTCTAGGTCCTCCGGGCGCATCGCAGCCGGAGGGGGAAGAGCAGGCGGAGCAGCTGTCGTCACCGTTGGCTCGGGGAGGAGTCCCGCAGCAAAATCCCATTCAGAAGGGCGATGGCCGAAAACCGGCCCCAAGTCCGGCTGCGACACCACAGCGTGGATCGGCCGTGTCACCAGCCACTCGATCGCATAGCCTGCCGCATGGACCGGATAGGCAATCAGGCGCAAGGGATGCGCATCTTCGAAATCGTCGTACTCGTCGTAATAGGCGAGAGCAGGACCAGCGAGGACCCCACCTATGACCACCGCCATCACCGTCCTTTTCCAAGTCCGCATTGTGCTTCCTCCTCGCTAGATAAAAAGTATGTTCAGTTTACCCCTCTTTGACCGCACGCTCAACCTCTCGGCGCACGGTACGACGCTCGGCCGCCCGGCTATAGCGTGTCTTTGGC
>JANWXO010000375.1 GCA_025057295.1 Candidatus Binatia bacterium
GTACTAACGCGCATCAGCTGAGCGTCGTGCGCCGTGCTAGCGGCGCACCCGAGCAACCGGGCGCCTTGTCTCCACTGTCGACCGAGCAGATTCTAGAGGCCGTAGAAGGCGCAGGCGTTAGCTCCCAGGATTCTCTCCACGGAAGCGGTCGGCAGCGCTGCCAGGAGATTGCGCATCGTCTGCACGGGATGGACGAACCCTTCGGCGTGTGGATAGTCCGACCCGACAAAAAACTTCTCATCTCCAACAAACTGCACGATCAACGGCAACAGTTTCTCGCTCGGATCGGCGTTGACCCAGATATTGCGGGCGAAGTACTCTCGAATCGGCCGCTTCATCTGCGAGGTGTGGCGCATGTACTGGTAACGGTAATCGAAGCGCTCGATCCACTCGCCCACCCAACTCCCCATCGCTTCCACCGTCGCCACGCGCAGTGCAGGAAAGCGCTCAAATACCCCATCGTACACCATCGTGCTCAGCGCCATGCGCGGATCCTGGATGATATTCATCGAGATGAACATGAAGCCCGGATTCCGGTCGCGATACCAGGCGCTACCGATGTACTCTTTATTTCCTGCCGGATGGATGCTGACTGCTAGATTGAGATCCTGCGCCGCTGCCCATATGACGTCATAGTCCGGGTGTCCGAAACTCTTGCCGTGGACCGGCGCCGACCCGATCATGATCGAGCGGCCGCCCAGTTTGGCAATACGGGTCATCTCTTGCACGGCCAAGGCTGGGTCGCGCAGCGAAATATGGGCGACGGGAAAGAGACGATCCAGATGCCCCGCACAGACCTCAAACGCCCAGGTGTTGTAGGCACGACACAACGCTGCTGCAAGGAAGGGATCGCGCACCTCTCCTTCCCACAACAACCCCAGCGTGGGGAAGAGGACTTGATAATCGATACCTTCTGCGTCCAGGAACTGCACCCGCTTGTCCATATCCTGCCAGTCCGCCTCCGTAATGAGTGCCCGATCGAACTCGCTGAAGGCATGCCCCTCTTCCTTCTGCCCATACGCAACCACAGCCCCCAGCATCTCATCAGTTTCGCTGCCTAGGCGCACCGGCTTCCCGTCCACAATCATCTGGTGCGTACCGCTCGTCGGATCCTTCACCACCCGCAGTGCCCGCTCGCGGTAGGCAGGCTCGATGTAGCGGGGAAACAAATCTAATGGTTCGATGAAGTGACTGTCACCGTCTACGACTTTCATACTCCCTCCTCCGAGTGCTTCACCATGCTCTTTCTTTCACGTTCGCTCTTATAACACCGCTTCCGCTGGCGGCAAGCCTTCGGGATCACTGCCTGCGGAAGCAGGAATTTCGACTCAGAGCCCTTCACACAACTCCTGCGACGGTCTCCTCTGTCGAGGGGGGTGCTTTCTCGGGTGTTCTTGCCGCTCCCCCCGGAGCTGCAGCATCACTTTGCTATTGTCTTCTGGACGTCTTTTACGATACCCTGCGGCTGGACATCGGCAGCAATGGGCAAGAAACAAAAAGGGGATAGTGTACCAGTCCAGTTGCGGCAGCCCTGTCAACGCGGCGCCCGTGGACACTGACAATCCCTCAGCCTCTAAGGAGGGCGGCATGTTTACGATCGGCAAGTTGTTTCACCTCACGCATGTTGTGGATGACCTCGACGCGGTCGACAAATGGTATGACGAAGTGTTCGCGGTGACCCGTTTCTATCATGGGTACGAGAGGCTCGCTGGGCGTGTAGCCTCCCTGCTCGCGATTGGGGAGGTGATTATGGAGCCCATGATGCCGGCGCGCGTTGAAGACTTGCGGAATCAGTCGGTGAAAAAATTCCACGACCGCTTCGGGCAGCACTTCCATTCTATCGCGTGGTACGTCGATGACGTAGAAGCCATCTCGGCCCGGCTCGACCAGCACGGCTTCCGTCTCTACAACATCGTCGGCAAGCAGGTCAAGCCGCCACATGGGATGAGTGCAGTGTGGACGCACCCGAAGGAGACCCATGGTCAGCTCGAGTTTGCCCTCGCTGGGGACTACATCAAAGACCCGCGCTTCGCACCGACGTGGTCGGCCGCGCCCTGGCGCGAGCATCCGCTCGGCATCCAGCGCGCTTCGCATATCGGCGTAGTGGTCAGGGACCTCTCAGCCGCAAAGCGGTTCTATTGCGAGGTGCTGGATGGAACCCTAATCCATGAGGAAGAAGTTCCGGGTCGCAAGCGGAGTGCCTTTGTGGCTGTCGGCATAGATACGGTCATCGAACTCGCCCAACCTGCCTCACCGACCAGTTTGGAAGGACGCGACCTTGCGCAAAACGGCGAGGGGATTCACTCCCTGGTTTTCAAGACGAAAGACCTCGGGAAAGCGCGCGAGTTCCTCACAGCGCACCATCTCCGGCCCGAACCGGACGGTCCCGATACACTTGTCCTCGGGCCGGACCAAGCGTTCGGGATGGTGCTCGGGTTTACACAGCGCGCTCTGCCGAACGATCCGCGCAAGGGTGAGCCATGAACTCTAAAGGATAGACGCGGCTTTGTTCGTGATCTATGCTCC
>JANWXO010000376.1 GCA_025057295.1 Candidatus Binatia bacterium
GCGCTCGCACGCGCGGCGGGACCGATCCGCTACCGCGGCACGTTCAGCCGCGCGCCGGCCACCCCACTTTTCGGACATCGACGCCCCGCGCGGACCCCAGTTAACGCCTTCCGCACCCGCCGTTCGGCCCAAGACAACGTTTTTGAACAGGACGGCTTCGGACAATGTCCTCCTGCAATCGCAGGTCCACGACCAGGCTCAACCGCACACAAAGCTCCTCCGAGAGCCGTCGGAGGACGGGGAAGTAGACCCGCCGCGCGTGAGGGTCACAACCGACGAGGATCAGTCGAACCCGCCCGTCACCCATGTCAATCCTAGCAATGTGCCATCCACTGATCTGTCCCCGGTCACGAAGCGCGGACCGAAGGCACCGAGTAGACCCAACGAAAACACCGGCCGGGATTGTGTGAAAAGTAGTCAAACGACTGCCACGGGCGGAGACACGCCGACTTCCGGCTGGTTCAGCTAACGTCTCGCTCCCTTCGTTGTTCTTTTTCCTCACGCCGCATCTGCGGGCCTACGCGTCTTGTACGGCAGCGGTACCCTAATGGAGGAACGATTCTGACAGAGATCAAGGCCGGTGTTGTGCCGCTCAGAGACGGAGGCAATCGACCTTGGAGTGGAAGACGAGTCGGCTGCCCTGGCAGTAGGGGCAGCGGACCTGTCGCGCCGTCCTGCATTTCCCACAGGCTAGTTTGCCATCACCCCGACAGATCGGGCACTGGATCTGCGCGTCCCCGTGGCAATAGAAGCACTCCCGCGAGCCCTGGCCGCCGCAGGCGTTGCACGGCTTAGCTTTCCAGTACCCCTGGCCGCTGCAGGCCGTGCATTCGAGGGTCTTCGAGCCTGTGCCGCCGCACGAACCGCAGTCGAGCGTTTTGCTCCCCGAGCCGCCGCAGCTCCAGCAGCTTCCGCCTCCGGCCGATCCCGAGCCGCCGCACTTCCGGCAGGTGACCGTGAAATCGCCGCTGCCGTTGCATTTCCGACAGGTGACGCTGAAATCTCCCGCGCCGTGGCACTTAGGACAGGTGCGGCGAGCCTGGTACTCGCCACTTCCGTGGCAGTTGTCGCACTGTAGGTTCCCATCCCCTTCGCAGACCGGGCAGTCGATTTGGCCTTTCCCTTGGCATCCATCCAGTGAGCCCGTCCGCGAACACAGCAGACACTCGCGCCCGTCGTCGAGCGTCCCGCGGCCCTTGCAGCGTGAGCAACTGTAAGTGCCGTAGCAGGGGTTCTCGCCACGGCCCCCGCAGACGTCACACACGACCTTGCCCGCTGCCTGGCAGACGTGGCACGGCTTCATAAGGACGCTGCAGCGCTCGCGCGGAGCGGGGATGTAGGTGGTGACGTCCTCGCCCTTCTCGGTCTTCACCACGCAGCGGGGGTGACCGGTCTTGGGGTGCGTGGCTTCGTGGATGGTTGTCACCTGGGCCAGCACCAGGGTATTGAAGGCAGCGTAGTCGGTAACGATCCTGCGGATCACGTCCGGTTCGAGGCGCACGCCAGCGACGAAATGGCATTGCGAGCGGCCCATGCCCGTTTCCTCCTCGATGAGGACGAACTGCGAGATGAACGCCTTCTGGGCACGGTATCTCTCCTGGAAGGCTTTGCCGTTGGCGCACAGGACATCGACGCGGTCGGGGGAATCCCACTTGGTGACGACGACGCCAGGCAACAGGCCGGATCCGCGTGCAAAAGCAGTCATCGCCTCAGGCGTGAGCTGCTCCTGCCGAGGAGCCATGTCCTCGAACACGTAGAGGCAGTCGGCCTCACTGCTACCCTCCTCCTGGGCCACGAATAGAACTTGGCGACCGCGCTCAATGTAGCCCCGGTTTAGTACGGATTCCTCCTGAAACTTCAGGAATAGCCGGCGACCAGGGCAGAACAGGAAACCTGGTTGCTTGCCCATGGGCACCGAGAGCACGCAGCCTTCGTCTAGGATCCTCTTGGGACGCACGCGCAGGCCATCGAGCCGGTCCAGAGAACGCATGATCTTCAGAAAAGTATTGCGGAAGGATGCATCCCTTTCTGACTTCTCGTAAAAGTCGTCACTTGTGAGTTCAACAGCCTTGTTGAGAACTTCTCGGTAGCCGTCGTCCTTTACGGCCTGAATCGTCTCGATGAACAGTCGTTCGTTGAGCAGTATGGCGAAGGGGAACCGTACGCAGTTGCGCAAGCAGCCGTCCAGTTCCTCACGGTCTTGCCCTTGCGCGGAGCAAATGGCCTGAATGAGGCGAAAGATGCCACTGGCGTCCCCGCTTTGTGCCAGGGTGATGGCGGCATATCGAGCGACGAGCGAATCCTTGTCTTTTAGGAGATCTTGTAGCGTCTGCCGCAGCCGGGGGTTACGCTCAAGCTTGCCACCGGCCCGGTGGATGGCGGCAATCCGGATCATAGGGTCCGAGTCGTAGAAGGCTTCTAGCCTGTTGTAGTAGTCTTGAAGCGAAATCGCCTTAACCATCTCATGCCTCTCTTTTATTTGTTGCCTGTCACCGCCAATCGCCGAAGGCGCTCA